>JAKBQK010000259.1 GCA_021835265.1 Thermoplasmata archaeon | reverse complement strand
TATGGGAGTATATAAACAAATTTGTTTGAAATGTTTTTTGTTATCAAAACGGGAATGATGCAATTATTAATTACCTAACTTTTTAGGTCTTTTTGATCACTACATCCATTATTTTGTTCCGCATTGCTGGCTGTGTAACCATTTTCTCCCATTTGAATCCGCTCTTGCTATCTTCCAGATATACCCGGTATCCTGATCTGAGCAAGTCAAGAGCCTCTGAACCGGAAGGATCGCTCCCCTCCATGATGTATCCGAGATAACTCAGTATTGCATATGCAAGATAGCAGATCTTCACATGGCCTTCAATGTGTGATTTGAGCCATACCCTTACGGGCCTGAGATCCAACACGCCTTTCATCTGCTTGAATGCCCTCTCCACCGAATCCTTGTCATAGTATTTTTTCACCACTTCTTCCTCGGAGAGGGATGTGTTGTGATATATGAGGGAATAACCGAGATATTTAGCTATGCTTTCATTGGAGGAATGCTCATAGTAATGTGCTTTCTTGAGCGATTCCATTGACGGGTTGAAGACAACTATAAGCTTCCCCTTCAGATAGTCAATGCTGTGGCAATACACCTCTGTGTTCTTCAGCTTGACCCTGTGGTTCTTTGTGTATATATTATTTCGATCAACTGTGTCTATGATCTTCTTAAGATCCTTTGTTTTCCGGAGGCCACAGATCATGATGAATTTCAGGCCGATCAGGGATTTTATTCTGACAGGATCGGACATGCCCCTGTCCACCACAATTACCGTATAACCATTCATCCACAGATCCTTCACCAGATCGTCCATGATGAACCTGTTTGACACATTCCCTCCATATGTCCTGTGCATCAATGGAAATCCCCTTTTCTCCGTGACAACAAGTGTGATCTGGATCAGTTTCTTTATCCTACCCTCCTTGCCCTTTCGTGGTTTGGAATCCAGGGAATCGCCTGTGAAGTATGTGTCTGTTACATCGATCACCACAGTGTGCTTATTATCCTCTATTCCAAGAAAGATATTGGCAAGCTTCTTCTCCACCGTTGAGAAATCCATGTCGTTTATTTCCTCCAGTGAAGAGTAAAGATCCTGGGTTGTTACTCCCTGAATACCCAGGTACCTGAGGATCTCAGTTTCATCCAGGTACTGGGGCATCCTGTTTATTGCAGGCCGATCCAGCAGCTGTGAATATACCATTATCATTGCCATTATGGGAATCAATTTGCCTATTCCCAGTCTGGTGGCAATGCGATGAACTGCATCAACGTCCAGAGAACGACGGACCTCCATCACCCTGACGTCATCGGTGGATACCCTCCTGACAGGGGAACCGCTCATCTCCTTTCCGATATAGCGAATGAACTCCTGCTTCACCTTTCCATCAACACGCCTGTTCTGCACTTCTGCAAGGTATGTCCCTGATTTTGTCCTGATTTTTCTTATGAATGTCGTAGTGAATAAATAAACACTACAAAGTATTTACATGTTTCGGTGGAATCAGTGAAGGTATGGATGTGGAAGTGTAGTGAATAAAACTAGCTATAAAGATAGGTAATTAGGGGGGGAGACCAATAGTAAACGTGTAAAAAAAGCCAATTGGCAGATTACAGTATGACAAATTCATTTGTATAAATCAGGTTAGATGAATTTACCTATGGGTGTAGCCACACTAAATTGGAGTTGTTGTCTTAGTTGAATATTTTTTTAGAAGTTCTCTACCTTTTTGAGTGATAGAAAGCAATTCTCCAAGGACTGGATCCTTCTTAATCATAATTAGCTCATCAGCCAATAAAGCCCTGAATGCAGAAAACGAAACTTCCGGTTCCAGTCCCACACGCATGAAAAGAGTGCCAGGAAATTCCAAAATAATATCTTTGTAAGCGATGTATTCTAGAATAGTCTGTGCAAAAAAGTCCAACGTTGATTTGCTTATTTCAAATGTATTCGAATCCACTGAATGCTTATCATTGGGTTGAAAGTTCACAGATAATATTCCTTCATAAGCGTGAAGAGTTACTTTGCATTTTTCTAAAAAGTTGATCTCTATCTCGTGCAACTTCTCCATCTCCCATGGTAGTGCTTTTATAATATCAGCAATCTCCGTGGCATGAAGACGAAAATAAGACTTTCTATCTCTGTGAGCTAGCCGATCGTCGAGCGAAAAGGAGAGTTCTATAGAATCTTTGAATTTAGTCTTATCTGCATCTTTAAGTGAAGGAGCAAAAATAGCATCGTATATGTCCTTGGTGAAGATTATTTTCGAGTACTCGCTCCTTGAAACATCGTAGAGAAAATTAATATCCGCATTTCGTTTAGTTCTAGGATGTCCCCGCTCAGAAAGGTTCTCCACTTTATCTTTGATATCTCTAGGAAGTCTATTGATTGCATTTTGACCCCAGAGAGCTCTCATGCAAGAATAAACAACTTCCCTTATGCCATTTTCCAGCATTGAACATGCACCGTCAAGCGCTTCTTCATACGCTTGAATCAGAAATTTTGTCCTCAACTGATGAATCACTCTAGATTGAGTGGGTGTGATATTTCTATCACCAAGTCTAGCGACCGCCTCCCCCCTAACTTGATCTTTGAGTATCTCCAAAAGTTGTGATATTACTTTATTGTGATTATGGAGTGCTCCAAAAATATTCTTTATCTTAACTGTCTCATCAGAATATTCTCGGATTTCATCGATATTGTCTGGAGCCGCCCAGGACGTTAAGAAAAGTTCCGTATCAGATACATCAGTAACTCTACCTTGGTACATAATCAAGCTGATGGCCATAATCAATAACGAGATAGGGGGTTTAAGGTCTGACGGAGATAGATATTTCATGTCCGCTACATTTTTACTTGTTCGCTCGATCGCAACATTACATTGCTCCAGAAGATTTGTTATTTCTGGGATCGAATCTTTCCACGTTGAGATTAAAGTTGTAATTGTATGTAACGACGATCCGTAGATTGAATCAGTTTCTGAAGATTTTGCTAGCGAATCTTCTTGGAAAATTGCATGTAAAATCCTCTTGGGTTCAAGGTTCAAACTCTGACTAATCTGAAGGATTGAAACGAGGAGTTCGTCAGAAAGATGCCATTTGAAGGAGTCTCCTTCACTCGTTTTTCTTTGAACTATGAAATCATATTTTCTTAGTAGATAAAATGCGCCTTTGTTATGATTAAATAGATCAGAGCGTTCGGAAATGCCCTTGTTCTGAAGAAGCAATGAGGATATATTTTGCAGAGCAACTCTTAGCTTATAGGATCCTGTGATTTCTGACATTAACAAAAGATAGTTTTCATAAAACGTTGAACGGCGTAGGCTAGCCTTGACCGCATCGACGGTCTCGATGTGGATTCTGACCGTCAGACCAACTTCTTCAAAGTTGTTAAGTTCAAGTCTCTTCCTAATATGAGTTATGAAATCACGGAAGGTGATTCCCTTTTGCAATCTCTCACTAAGAACTTGAAATGACTTTCTTAATCCACCATCTTCAATCGTGATAGGCTGCTGAGTTTTAGTTTGGTAGAAGTTTATTCTTCTTTTAATTGCCTCTATTGCAAAATCCTCTGTCAGGAGAGGGATAGTATCGGTGCGATAGTAACTTCCGGATAGCGAAGGTTTCCTTTCTAGTACCTCTTTCCATAATAATGAACCAGCAATAAAGAAGCCAATTTTCACGTTGTTTCTTATGAAAAACTCTGAAATGTTTTGAATCTGTTGCAGAAATTCCATAACTTGATCAACATAGGATTCCGTTTTATGCAAGCCATCGATAAAAATTAAAAAGCCATGTGGGGTTTCACTAGTTAAACTCTTTAGCAGTTCCAAATTATCTCTGTATAAATTCCCACTCGAACCCTGGCTTCTAGGGTCAAAGTTTTTGATGGATCTATACATTTCTGAAAGCTCGTTCAGCAACTCTTGTAAGAACAAATTTGTCAAGCTAGCCACGCTAGGAGCTGGGTTCAAAATAATGTTGACGGGTGCAACCCCACGAGATACAGTTTGAGCAGATAGATACTGAAAAATGGTTGTCTTACCAGATCCAAAGTCTCCAATAAGCATTATGGTCTTTCCTTTGTAAATTTCTGCATCCGCTTGAATATCATCCAAGTAACTTTTTACTAAGGGAGTCTTCACCACTATGTCATCAAATCTTTCACTGGAAATACCGTATAATCCGTCATAGGTTTCAAGAGGATTCGCGGGGAGCCCGAATCTCTTCCACCAAACTGATCCTACATCACTCAAATCGAAGTGGGGTGAAGATTCAATTTGTTTCTCAATTTCTGCGATTTTCATATCTGCTGGAAGCTTGCTAAGTTCACTTTCAAATTTCTTTAATTCTTCAGTCTTCCTTTCAAGCACTGCCCTTATTTCCTCAACTTCTTTCATTTGTTGTTGAACTTCAAATTCAGCTCGTATAGAGGCTTTGCTCTTGAATTCTTCCTCAATTTTCTTTAAATAATCCTCTTGATTCAGTTTTGATAGGTCTTCAACGCTCAAGAAAAGACTACTGCTTTTAGAGTTCTTATCATATAAAACCCCCAACTTATCAATACTCAACGTCTCAGCAAGAAATGGAATGTCTGTAGTTCTAGTTATGAATTCGTTACGTCCCAAGTTCCCAGTTTTGACTATATATGAAGCGACTTCTTCGGCCACATCAATCATGGAAAATCTAGAACTAGATTCCAAATTATTAGCCTCTGAGAAACTCTTGCGAAGTGCCTTCTCAACGTTCTTTGTCATTGTAGGTGAGGTAAGCTTTAGGATATATTTTCTAACATACTTGTTTAAAGCTTCCTTCTTATCCACATTGATATAATTATAAATTTACCATAAATGTTTGGGTTCCGACTATGGCAATCATCTGGTGTGCACACCGAGGAGCGTATACGACTAACCAATGTAAGTTTGGTATGGGAAATTACCTGTTTATCTTATCAGTAGGGGGATACATGCATTCCAGTGATGGAGTGTGTAAAGTTATCCTCTCTGCAAAATCACAGGCCGCAGTGAAAACAGACTGAATACAACACCTTAAGATCAAAATAGGAAGGTCGAGCCCGTACGACTGGAGTGGATGCCTTCTACATGGAATCCGTTTTCATCTATAATCCTTCTAACACTAACATGTTAGTAGATTTATACCCTGAAATACATATAAATTGAATACACGATACCACCTAACATCAATATTTGTTGGTAAATGTTAATTTTTAACTTGATAGTGCCATTTTCCTATACTATAGGGGGCATCATGAGGATAAAAATTAGTGTTTTTATGATGTCTTTATAAGGATCAAGCTTTGATCCTCTTTTCTGTTTATGTTTCCTCACAGGTTCATTCTTAAGATACTTCCTTACACTGTTTCTTGATATTCCCATCTCCTTTGCTACGGATCTTATGCTCATTCCATTGTCCCTCATATTGCGAATCATTCTCCGCACCTCAAGACCGTACAATTCTGACCACTGCCTGTAGAAAGACATGGGTCAAAATTAAACCGGCGATCAGGGTCAATTTTATTCCGGCGAAAATGCACAAAAATCAACCGGCGTTTACAATACAGCATACTGAAAGAGAATGATCTGATAATTCCATGGAAAAGGGCAACATGGGAATCCACACGTCCGGAGAAGGCGAAGAGGCCCGATGAAAAATGGCAGACAGACCTCATGTATATCAAGATAGCAGGAAGATTCTTCTATCTCATCATATTCATTGACGAATATTCCAGGTATATTGTATATCATTCACTGCTCATAACAATGTCTGCAGATTCCGTGTCACTGGAGGCCCTGGGGGCCATAGAGAAGCTGAGGAAGGATTCCATTGCAGAGCCGATCATTCAATCAGATAACGGATCATCATTCATTGCAGTGGAATTCAAGACTGTGCTGAGAGAGAATCACCTTACACAGAAATTGATACATCCTCACACGCCTGAACAGAACGGCATAGTTGAAAGGGCCAATTAGACCATGAGGGAATCCCTTGTACCCATAATACTTACAGATTATGAGCAGGCCAGATCAGAGATATGCAGAATCATTGAACATTACAACAATAAAAGAAGGCATTCATCACTAAACTATCTCACACCAGTACAGTATTACAGGGGAGAACCAGACGTTCTGCTTGCAGTGAGGGAGGCCAAGATCGAGAAGGCAAGAATATTAAGGAAGGAGAGGAATGTGGAAAGAAGAAAAGGAGGTGTAACGGCAGGAACCGTATCTTAATTCTTTTCTTGATTTGTCCAGAAGTGAGAAAAACAGTACAATTAGCTGTTCCAATAGAAATATTGAACAAATGCGGATTTGATCCATATTTCCCAATTGCGGCCGGGGAAGACATTGATTTCTCTCTGAGAGTTACAGACCTTGGATACAACATACTATCTGCGGATGATGTTGTTTTTACTCATGACTACGACTATGTCAGAGGTGGCTTGAAAATGTTTGTTGACAGGTTCATTAGGTATGGAGAGGGAAATCGCCTTATCAAAGAAAAGTTTCCGGATTTTTATGATAGGTTGTTGAAATGCAAATTCCGTCCCACACTTACTTCAATGCCAACAGAAATATATATCCCTGCAGATTTTGGTAATTTCACTTCAAAAATTGAGATGGAAAATTTATGAATGTCCTGATTACAGGAGGTGCTGGTGTCTTAGGGAGTGGATTGGTTGATCTGTTTTTTAAAAAGAGGGGACATGGTCACGGTTATTGATGTTTGCAGAAAGGATGAAGCATGGCGCCTTTTTGATGTATTTGATCGCGTAAAATACCTCTGGAAGTCAGAAACAGACATTCGTACATCGGATTTAAGAGACATTAATGTTGTCGTTGATTGTGCGATAGGATATGCAGATCGCCCGTTTGGAAATGAGAGCCCAAGAACCACTCTTCAGTCAAACATCTCACCTTCTCTCAACCTCCTGGAAAGTGTCAAAAAGATGGACAACAAACCCATTATGATCTATCCATCTTCCTTTAACGCTCTGTACGGACATTTTGATAGTACTATTACTGAGGATACGCTGCCATTACCAACTTCAATATATGGATGGACGAAGGCTTCGGCGGAGTTGTTGTATCTCACGTATTATTTCTCATATAAAGTGCCAGTTATAATTACAAGAACTTCTTCTACATTTGGTCCGGGTGGAAGGAGCGATGAACTCCCACACAGACTTATGATTTCCATAATCCGTGGTGATAAGGAATTCCCTCTTAGGTCTCCTAACTCAAAACGCCTTTGGACATACTCACAGGACGCATTTTCATTTTACGACAAGTTAACAGGTGTTTTGGAAACATATCCAGAAAAACTGATCGGAAAAGTATTACATCTGGGTGGAAATGCTGGCGACAGAAATTTGACCAATATAGAGCTTACTGAGATAATCCAAAAAGTTTCATCTTCCAATATCAACATAAATCTTGAAGATTACGAACCTGGGGAATTAGTAGAAGGTAAGCCCATATCTTTTCTACAGAATGCTAGAAAAACTAGAGAGCTCCTAAATTGGAATCCTAAATGGAGACTTGAGGATTCCTTAAAAGAAACTTTTCACTCGTTTTGCAAACACAGAGATAGATATGGCATTGCGTAGAATTTTAAAGCTCTAAATGAGTACTGCTTCGACCCCTTAATTGGAGACAATATTGTCGTTTTGGTATTCGCTTAAGACATAAATTAGATAAGAACTTATATAATTAATTTCTATCAAATATAGCAAAATATGATTTAAAAACGTTTGATATACTTTTCCTTATATAGTCCAGTCGTAAATTTAGAAATATATTATTATTCAAATATTTCAAATGAATTTTGCTTTTGAACACCATATAACATACCCTTAAGACTTTCAAGACTAATTATATAGGATTGATACTTCACAGCCATTATTGGGTTAGTTTATGTATGGGATTGTAGTTGTTTCCAAGGATAGAACCAACGTTTCTATTCCAAGATAGATTTCTTCATGACGTAACATGAAGTGCCGAACAATTCTCGTACGCAACACTTCTTTTTTACATTCTTTACAGATATAAAATGAAACACCATTCCTTAATAAATTTTCAATATATCCATGAGACTTTAAATTCGATCTAATAAGGCCTGTTTTCCTACCTGTCATACTATCACTTAAATGCTATCATCACTTTGAGCAGGATAGAGAAAGAGATCAGCAAGGATAAACACAACTACAATTGTAGCAATAATTATTACCACCATAGAGAGAATATGGACACTCTGGGATACCATAGGTATCATGGAACTCGGAACTCCATCATAGTAGATATTAGCAAAAATGACCAGAATTATCAATAAAAATAATAGTATTATCGCTTCAACTGTTGAACCGTGAAGTCCGGACGGTCTCAATATTGTTCATCCTGCTTTCTGCAGTATCCTCTAACATAAGTGCCATCAATTGTTGTATGAGATTCAACCCAAATGCCACCATTCATTTCACATTCCTCCCTGTACATATTTCACCCCAATTTTATATTTTAAAGGAATATTTAACATGTGTTGTTATTTCAGAGGGCAATATACACGATATAATATATGGGTCAGTCCGATTGACACGGCATAACCTCTTAGTTTATGGCCTGTTTGATAGGTACAAAGTTAATTATTAAGGAGATATCTAACTAAAACAATTTACCAGTATTATATTTTCTACCAAGCTCAAAAATTTCAGTTGTTGTTTTTCTCTCCCTAATAGAATTCTTAACGAGGTCTATTCTCTTTCCAATTCCATTCTTAAATTCCTCAAAGGAAACGATGGGTATATTATTAATCTGTCCGTGTAACTCACCATAAACATCAATAATTACTGTATAAACAGTGTTTATACCATATATCTTATTTAGGTTTGATACCTCTTCTCTTAAACTGGAACTTTTCATTACCTCCACTGCAATAACCGGATAATCAAAACATCCATTTACATTATTAATCCAAACACCCACATCAGCCCTTACCTGTTGTCCAAAACCTTTTTTATATTTTCCAAATCCTACACTCCCATTTCCAAATATTCCATCACTATCAGATTTTGTTTTCCTTTCGTTCCATTGCCATTTATAATAATCAGCTGGGGCATTTTCGTAAAAAACTACTTCGGGATATGCTTCAACACCCAAGGTTTTCAAATAATCAACAATATCACTCTTAACTTTAATATGCCCTTCGGATTCTGGCAACCTTGTTTGTTTTGAATCCCTCAAATTGTTTTGTTTGTGAAGGTAATGAAAAGTTCCAGT
>JAKBQK010000281.1 GCA_021835265.1 Thermoplasmata archaeon | reverse complement strand
TGATTCTTCTGACTGTGAACATAAACAAACTTGTCCCATCCTTCTCTTCCAAAGGAAGACTGGATGGAAATCCACCTGTTGAGGTACTTGATGTATTCATTTACTTTCTGTTTGGAGGACCCTTTCCTCCTTTCGTTAATAAGGAACTCTCTTATACTCTCCCTTGAAGAGAGTTGGCATTGTTTGGAAAAGAATCTTATCTTTCTTGACGTGTCTTCTATCGTTGATCTTGAAAACTTCTCATACATCCAGTCTTCAAATTCTTGCATGTCCTTTTCAACAAGATTCATTCACTCAACAACTCCATTAAGGCACTCCATTTCTTGTTTCATATATTTTTCCAGAACCAAAGGGTCTTGCTTCTCCTCTTCAATGAACCCTTCTAACAAATTGGTAGAAGGTTGCGAGATTTGTACACCAAAGAGTGACATTAATCCGTTGTCTTCAGTCGAAAGGCTTTCTCGCCTGTTTAGTGATGGTTCCTGCGCATCAAAATCGATTTTCCTAGACATAGACTTTATTCCTCCTTCTTATTTTGTCGATTTCATCGACAAGAGTCTATACGCTTGGCGGATATATAGTTATCGACACCATCGACAACGTATTTAAATTCGACATATTTATGCCTCCATTAATGCCGGGAAAAAGGGGAAAACCTAAATCTGAGTTTCCTCAGCTTCGTGTTACGAAAGAAACGTATGAGAAACTAAGGAAACTGAAATTTAAGCTTGAGTTAGAGACAATGGATGAGGTTGTATCTTGGCTCATGGATCACTCAGAAATGAAATTATGATATCTTTTTGAGATAGATTAACCAGCTCCGTAGCCGCTTTTCTATTGCTATTTGACGTGAGAAGATGGAGATTTACAAATAGGCGATGTTACATCATTTAGTCTTTATGATGCTCTTATTGGAGCATTTCTTGTTTGAACAAATTAATTCTCCTAGATCAGGGAAGTACTTGATTTGGTGATTGCAGGAAGGACAACAAAAGAGCTTTTCAAGATATCTTACAGAGTTACAAAAGTTCTCAATTTCATTTATCGCGAATTGATCTGCCAATCTGTTCTTATGAGAAAGCAAATTTCCCATATATGAGGTGCTACTAAGATCTCTAAATGCCCTTTCCACTTTCAAACTAAAATCCGAGTCTGCAATCAGCAACTTGAGTCTTCTCTTAAGAGGATCATATAGATCGAATACATCGAGGTTTCCGGATATTTTAAACGGGACTGGGGTGCGAGTAGTTTCGCTTAATTCTTGGAGTACCGATTCTAGGTATTGTCTACCAGCATTTCCAGCACCAGTTTTATCTCCAGTTCTGATGTAATCCTTAATCTTTTCCCATTGTGGTTTGTAACTTAGCAGACTGATGCCAAGATTCCTGGACCATCCAGTGATAATTAGATTCACAAAGTAAGACTCCTTTCCATATTTCCTTTGAGTTGCAACCAGTTCTCTATACCAGGCCTCATCATGGGTCGTAATAATTATTTGCTTATCAGCGAATTCTTCCATAAGTAGATCTGCAATCCTCTGTCTGTGGTCTGAATCTATGGTAGCAACGACATCATCTAATATCATTAATGGAAGACTGCCATTGAATCTTTTGATGAACGCCAAAAATATGCATAGTCCCAAAGAGTCTAAGTGACCTTCGCTTTCAAAACCCCTTGGGTCCTCTCCTTTTTTCCCGAATGATTCGATTTTCAAATCTGTGCTCGCTCTTTTCTTTCTTGATACTTGCAGTTCAATATTCTTGTGGGCATCATTAGGATGCAGAAAGGAATAGAATTTTTCTATGCTATCTCTAATTTCAGAATAAACATTCTGAATCTTGACAGTTTTGACGGTACCGAAACTTGAATAGATATCGTTTGTAATTTGATAAATTTGTTTTTGTTTTTCTAATTGAGATTCTTTGGAGCGGATGTTCTCGGCAATTACACAGGTTCTTGAAATAGTTGCTGATAGACTCACGTCCTTAGTTTCTGACTCGGTTAGACTTAACTCTTTTAATAGAGTGTCACTTTTGATCAAAAGATTTTTCTTAATTTCTTCTGCTGTTCTGATGCTTTCATCTATCGGCTTAATTTTGCTTTTGAGTACCAATTTCTCGGCTTCATCAACTTCAGACTTCATCTTAGTTAATTCAACTTTGACATCTAAAAGTCGTTGATTCTCCGAGGATAATTCAGTGAATTTTACAATTTTGTAAGTTAGGTTGGTTAGGTTCAATATCGTTGAATCCAAGACTCTTGACAGAGAGGTAGCCTTTTGTCTGACATTTGAAGCGCAATCAGATATTGCTCGAAATTTTTCAATTCTTCTCGACAGATCCAGTATTAAGCCGTCCGGGTCAATTTTCTGTTCACAGATTGGGCACACCGTCTCTGAACCCGTTTCAAGAAAATTCTTACCCAACTCTGCTAAGCGCAGAAATAAAATATTTCGTTCCGTATCTACACCAAACAACTTTTTCAAAGAGTCATTCAATTCATTGGTCTTATTGATTATCTCTTTCGGAATAAGTTCGTTATTCAGTTCTAATTTCAAATTATCTAGTAAAGATGCCTTTTCGGAGCTGTGAGACTTCCGTACATTTCTTAATATGCTGCTTACATAGCTGTTTCCACCTTTGAGGGAAGACAGCTCTTTCATTCCTTCACCTGACAACATCTTATTCAAAGCATACAGGGCGTCCTGTAAATTAATAACGGGTGTACCAACCGCACTAGAGATATCCTTAAAGTATTGTGAAATAATATATTTGGTAGCCTCCAAGTCAGCAGAAGCTTTGTCTCTGGCACTTTTCATTTCCAGCTCTTGGTCATCTAAGAAGTCAATTCCCATTATGCTTCCAATTGCAGCAAACCTCTCTCCTGGACGACTTGCAATCAATGCAAGAACTTGTGACCTTTTTAGTATGAAGGTTTTGGTTTGAGCAGTTCGGAAATATGCAGATAGGATCTCTGGGACTGTGAAAGAAGAGAATGATTTCTTTTCTACAACCACAGAACCAGGATCAAAAGTCAAACAAACATCGAGATCCTTCGCAGGGTAATCAACATGCGGTATATGCGTTTCCGCATCGAGGGATTGAATTTCCTCCAAATGTGCTATTTTACCAGTGAAGACAAATTCCAGTGAATCTACTATTGAACTTTTCCCTGTGCCATTGTCTCCTTTGAGCAATAGACTTTTCCCATCTAACGCAAGATCTAAGTCAGGAATTCCTCTAAATGCCTTGATTCTTATGTTTTTGATCTTTATCATTTTTATAAACCTCTAACTTGACTAGATCCAGAATTTCATCATCTTCAATTAACACCATCATCTCAAGTTTAGATTTGATTTGAGATACCACCTGCAGTGGTAACGAGTCCTTTTGATCTAGCTTTTCCAAAAACTCATCCACAATCTCTTTCAGTAAATCAGACGTATGTTACACCACTATATGAAAGATAACTGGGAGATTTAAATATCTTCACCAATTTTAGACTGGGAATTAATTTACAAATTTTCTGAAAACCGGCAAGACTACAAATTAATGGACACGAATTGTAAAGAACAATTCGGCCAATAAATATTAGACTAATCTTTTAAGTTCTGAGTTCAAGGGCTAATGCCGCGTTAAAGAATACAATATTCTTCCTAGTCAAAATATAACGTGAAAAGTGGAAGCTAGATGTAGAATTTGAATCTGGGATCAGCGTCCTTAATGTCTGGATTAGAAATCAGTACCTCTCCTACCGCGTCTGAGAAATCGATTGTGACCGGACGTGCCTGTCCCAGTCTGCATGCATTGAAATTGAGTTTAGTGAGCCCAAAAATGTCTGTAGCTACTTGAGTAATATCTTCTACACCATACTGAATATCAATTCTAAGTGGAACAGGAGTTTCCCAGCCGTCATAGGTTTTCAAGTAAGGTTTGTATCCCGCTGTGTACAAGAAACACTTAGTAATTCCAGCCTTCAGCAAAGTACCTCTGAGAACTGGCCATGAACCCTCTCTGTATAATCTGAATTCATCATCGATCTGTCGTATCCTAATGCATACCAGTTTGACATCGGGAGGGCAAGCTGCTTTAAATCCTTCATATTCTTCAGGGTTAAGCCAAGACCTGTAGTGCAGAAAGATCTCTCTCAGAAGTTTTCCTTCCAGCTGCCTGTACGTATTTAACACTTTTCTTAACAATTTTTCAGCTTCTTCCTTAGATAAGTGGAATTCTCTGTCTTCTTCAGAATACCACGGTCCAAAATCTCCTCTAACTACTATTCCGTCGCCAGTATCTAAGAACATTTGAGCTGCTGAACACGCTGTATTGTCACCAACAACTTTGTCCGTCCGTCTGTAAACAAGACCAACGTAGCATACTCCTTCTCTTGCATCACTCAACTTCCACGGTTTCCCACCTGACTTATAATATAATGTCGTAAACAAGTTCCAAGCTCGGTCTGATATAGGAGATTTTCTTTGGGTAAAAGCAACTTCTTTCAGCTCGTCCATTTCAAGAGTTGATTCTAAGATGATTTGAATTGGAATTTCAAATTGCATTGACCGAGCTTTAAGTTGCCTTCTGAAGTCCACAGAGAGTCTGTACATACCCGGGTCGTATGAATTGAAGAGATCAACTTGTCCATCGGCTCTATCCCTTCTCAATTTTGCTCCTACTTTTTCTCCCGTTCCATCTGATACATGACTTTGGGGTCTACAGTTTTGATGGACAACATCAGGTACCACGCAAATAATGACATCAATCTGACTTTCTGAGTCTTTCAGATGCTCAATACCTCTAAGATAATTATTTACAACCTCAAATGCTCTTTTACTTGGGTCGTTCAATTTAGAATCTGCTATTAACTCTTCTTCGTCCATTAAGAATTCGGCTGTCGGTTTCTCTGGAAGGTATGAATTGAAGGCAGTCTGAAAACCAGGAAACGGGATCCATAACTTTTCATTTTTAGGGTAAGAGACAGACAAAACTTCACCCTGAGCAATTCTTATGAAATCAAGAGCTTTCTTAATTCCTCTATCAGTGCCCACAATACCATATGAGATATTCAGAGGATGTGAGGGTTGATCAGAATCATACGGGCCAAATATGGATAAACCGACTCTGGGATCAGCCACCTTTTGTCCGTATCTGAATTCCAGATTGGGCTCATCGAGAGAGATCAGACTAGGTTTATCCAAGGCCGTCGCCTTCCTCGTATGAATTCTCTTCAAGAATTTCTGACTCTTCTTCAGTAGATTTAGTTAGAATTTCGTCAATTCCAACGAGTATTGAGTATGTCTTCAAAACGGTAGTTAGTAATAACTTCCCGTTGCTTGTATCTAGAAGTTCCAAATCGTCTTTTCCATCTGACAACCAGCTTGTCACAGCCATCATTCTTAGTAGCCATTCCTTATTCCACCAGTCTCTTGTAATAGCTTTCCTCCGTGCGTTTGCTTGTCTAGGTTCTAAAGGTTGCTCCTCCAAGTCAGTCATTAGGAGGCCTAGTCTGAGACCAACCAATGGTAAATGATTATCAGAGGGAAGTAATTTGAAACTAAGAGTCAAATGGTATCTTGAAACATCTGTTTGATAACGTCCCAATACAAGTTTCCTAAATTTTCTCTCTCCCGCGACTGATAGAAAGGTCTTCTTTCCTTCATAATTCAAGAAATTTATGTGGTTTTGGGGCAATAATCCATGTGGAAAATGCAATGCCTTATTATATGGGCCGCCAAGTTCCATCCCCTTATTCAAGCAAATCCTTCTAATGCCTTTTCTAATCAACTCTTTGACTGCTTTTTCAATCTCGTCATTATTTTGGCCATTGGAGGCAGGATATGGCACTGGTTCCAATTCGACCAGCAGGTCTTGAAGCTCAGCAGGTGGTGGAACAAAAGAAAAGATAGCGCTATTTGATTGGTAAAAACTCCATCGTTCTTGTAAACTGTAGAAATCGACAAATTTAGTTGTCGTGTATTTTCTCACAAATTTCGGAATTTCCTTGATAGTAAGTAAGTTTGACCATATTCTTTCTTCTTTGATCGGAGACTTTTGTTCTCTTTCAACCCACTCATTAATTCTAGCTCTACCGCTATCAGAATTCTTCGGTGTATCTATCCCTTGAAGTTTCTTTAGAAGCGAGTTAAGGCCGAGATACCAGCTATGGTCAAACGGAATGTGAACTAAGTCTGCGGTCAAGAAATTCAGCTCAGAAGGTCTAATATTATCTACCTTCACCGGAATAATGAAATCTCTTATGCCCAATTCTCTTGAAACATTCGAGGCTAAGGTTAGCTCCTTTCTTGGGTTTTCCTTATCAATTGAAAAGTGAGAGAGAAGTGCAAGGAACCTAAATGTTCTGTTTTGAATTGCATCTGTGATATCTTTGGGATATGATTCCCCACCAAGCAATTCGAATCTATCGTACCAGACTTTATACCCCTCCGAAGTCAATTTCAAGGCAAGCCAGTCGGCGAAGGATTGATCTTCTGTTGCATAGTTAATGAAAAGGTGTTCTCTAGAATGAAATTCACTTTTCATTTTTCCCCCTTTTAGTCATATCAACCCCACGTCGTCTCTATACTACAATAGCTTCATTATAAAAAAGGCTTCATATTATTCTAGGTTCTGGCCTGTTGCCTCCTATACCTCTTCATTCACTGCCCCTACCCCTACAAAATCACTTAGGTTTTCGTTAATCTCTAGAAGTAGAGAACCAATGGAAGTGTTGAAAACAAGCGCACAAAGAACCGAGATAGAGAATGAGTCGGAGAGAGTTATAACTACTGTCGGTAGGAATGGAGTTTTCATCGAGACTTTCGTGACTGAAGATTTACCTGAATTCACTGTATTGCAATTCAAGTGGGCAAAATCAGTGGAACAGGAACAACAAGAAAACAGGAAAGATGCACTCAAACGATTGGAGAAACAATGAAAAATAGCAGACTCACTTCAAGATGCAAAATCTGCGGGAAGGAGGCATCAGTATCCAAATGGTGGACTAAGGCAATTAGTGGGAAGATATATTATTACTTAAGATACCAACACTCGCCCCACACATTCCACCTTGTACCGACCGATTCCACTTACTCCCACTTCATCGAACGTACAGATAAGGCAAAGAACTTGTATTCACTGGTCGAAGATTTTATTACGAGAAAAATGAGACAGAGGAGGTTCAGATACACTTCCTTGATTAGAGAAATGGAAAGGATCTATAAAATTAAATTCTCTAACGAGGAGTTCAACCGGGCGTTGAAGAAGGCAATCCTTGGTGGGTTGATCGAAAAGGTTAATTACGGAAGACAGGCATTGTACACAAAGGTGTCACCTATAAGTTCAGTAAAAGAAATAGCTTTCGACCGAGTAGCTATCAATTACAATTTAAGAGCTACCAAGGTAACGGTTACTGTTTTCTTAGAAGTGACTAATAACATGAGTACACCTCTGGAAAAGGTCCCATTTTATGTGCCTAAGGGAATGGTAAATTCATTAAATGATCTCCATCTGAACGGCCAAGATGAACTCTGCATGCTACCTAAAACTGGTATGAAAATAGTCCTTCCAATGAGTATGCAGACCTTAATTTCAATAGCACTTAATAGGATTCTAAGGAGAAGTGAACAGGAATATCTAGCACTCTCGTACGAAATTCCTATGACTGATGAAGATATCAGATTTATTGCTCCTGCACACATAGATTCGATGAGAGTGACAACTGTCTCTTATCAGAAATACAACCTGACGATTGGTAGAATTCTGGTAGACGGAGCAAGAGAAACAGTATTGCCATTTAGAAGGAGGTGTTTTTCACGATTTGGAATTAATTGCTTAGAAATAGAATTGGATAGAATAGGCAAAGGGGAGAGTATCTCCATCAAGGTGGACACAACTTAGGTTAACCAGCCTTGTACTTTAGATCTTAATATGACTGCAAAAATTACAAAAGTACCATATTGGCTCCTGGAAGCAGATTTGTCACACGTAGAATATCTATGTATTTTTACCACACAAGCCACAGCCCCTGGAGCAATACGTTCTCCCCTAATAGGGTATTAAAAGATAATTCAGCTAATAAAACTACACCTATATGATATTAACTACAGATGCACCTGTTCAACTCCGTTGATTGGGATGCTCTCTCTATAGGGTTTATTGTTCTTCATTATTGAGTAGATGTGGCGTGTGAGTCTTTTGCAAACGACTAAGTACGCCCGAGTAGGTTTCTTTTCCTTCCTTATCTCTCTGTTGAACACTGCAAGGAATTCCGGATTCCTGAGGCTTATTCATTATCTCGGGGAAAATGGTGAGAAGCCGCTTACGGAGATACTCGATGAGACGGATATTCCGGTCCACCAGCTCTACTCTAGCATCGAGAAGGCGAAGGAGCTGCACTTAGTTAAAACCAGGATAGACAGCAAGAAGTATCCTCCAAGGAATATGGTATCACTGACCGCTAAGGGGAAGAAGTTCTCAAAGAAGATAGATGAAATGATCAGAATACTGGAATGATCCACCAGTTTACGCTTATCTTACTCAATTCTTGGGGATTTATTTATTCCTTGGGGGGTTGACCTATTGCCTGCCCCTCATTTTCCCCTTCTAAGGTTTTGGGGGGCGGGTATGTTTGATTGTCTATTAAGAGGGCTGTGGGGCTGTGATTGGTCACACAAAGGATGGACTATGCGAAGTACCAGCCTAGGAACACAACTGACTTTTATTCAAATGATAATGTGTCGGCAAAAAGTAAATGAAATGGCATATTTACTGGCATAAACATCACGAGTCATATCTCAGTGTCTTAAAGTTAGAATCGTTTTGGATGAAAGCAAAAAAAACAAAATAGGTGAAATGAAAGAGATACCCTCAGAAAAACCGATTCCAAGAATGGCATACATCTTCAACTCGTTAAAGCATGTAGATGAAGTTAATTTCTATAGAAACGTGTATGGAAAGAACTTTGTCCTGATTTCATTATTTTCAAACCACAAAGAACGACTGGAAAATTTATCAAAAGAAATCGCAGAGTCTCAAGGGATGATTCATTATGACAAATTTAGATCTGACGCAGAAGGTCTTCTTCAGCTAGACGAAAAAGAGCAAGAAAAGAAGCTTGGACAAGAAGTTAAAGATACCTTCAGCATGTCGGATTTTTTCTTAAATGGTGCTTGACATTGGCACTCGAGTTCCTGTTGTGTAAATGAAATTCTTTCACGCAGGAACACACTATTGTACTCAAACTCTCATCTCCTCCGATATCAGGAAGGCCTTCTCCTTCCAGTCATACTTCCATCCCTCCTTCTCGAATCCTTCCTTCACGTCATTCCATTCGCTTCTCGGG
>JAKBQK010000349.1 GCA_021835265.1 Thermoplasmata archaeon | reverse complement strand
TATTAACGCATATCTTGTTTGATTTTATGAATTTCTCTATGTAATCCAAAAGAGACGATTTACCACCGGGGTATCTTAAGGGAATTGAAGAGCCACTCATGTTACCATATTCTGTTCTCGGCCTAAAGTTTGCGTGATATTGATTAACATTAATTCATGCAGTTCCATTTAGAATAGCCTGTATTAAGTTTCTCACGTCTCCTGCAATTGCTCCCACAGCACCTGGTGTTGGATCAACCCAGTTTCCGTGAACTATGTCATTCATATATACTCGGTGACCTCCAGTCCCTTGGAGAAACCTAAGAGGATTTGCCATCGATTTATCATTAAAGAGCTGTGTAGCATGGTCGATAGTGAAATTAATTACATCATCGAGTCCACATTTGTTTTGACACTGCTTCTTTAGTTGAGGAAGTAACCCCTTATTCTCTATTAAGTATAAAAGGGATGATTCTATTAAGGCACGAGTCAGCATGACCGCAGCCGTGGGATAAGTTTTTACAGGTAATCTTGAGATCTCATCTGTGAGAATACTTAGCCTTTCATTTTTGATACTACATTCCAGCTTTCGAAAATACTTTCCATCACTAGATTTTTTAGTTTTTCTGGTATTAGACTCATGAGATGTGCTCAGTACTGACGAGGATGGACTTACATTAGTCCCCTTGTTTTCTACATAGCTTCCCTTTTTTCCGTTCCCTATATTTACACTTTCTGATGAGACGGGAGAGATAGGTGGAGGGTGCTGTTGTTCGTATTCTGCTTTCCAACCCTTAATAAGATTCAATGTTTCTTCTATTGGCCTTCTTGTATCAATTTCATCTTCAGAATTCTCTATCAACGCAGCCTTTGCAAACTTAAATAGGATAATATCAAATTTTTCTTTTGAGAAACTCGTAGAATGTTGAATTTCGTAGTGTTCATCGTATACTAACCCAAGTTCTGTGTTCACATCTTTGTATCCTAGGGACCATGTCATTTTTGTTGGTTGTAGCCTGTTTTTACTAATTGCGGGCCTTAGCCCTTCATCATCCCAATACCCAATGGTTCTAATATATTCAATAAGATTATAGTATTTGATGGATCTTATTGCCTTACCCTTATCCATATTCAAAGCCTTTATAGTCGCATCGAGATCTTTGTTGTAAACGTCGTATTCTGTTTTCACGAATCTCCATTGGGAAACAAGGCTCCACTGCATAGTACTCAAACCAGAGTGCTTTGCGACTATGTATTGCTTTGCAGTTTCCCTGGACTCCAAGAAGACTGTTTTTACCTTAGAAATATGTGATTTAAAATCGTCCGAGATGCTTTGCACGATCCTGTCAATATCCGTTCTTTTGCTAGATGGGACAATTTTAGGATTTAGGATGGAATTGATTGCAAGCAATCGTCGGTTTCCCTCTAGCACAATATTAAGACCATTTTCATGCACTGCTAACAGGTTTTCGTGTGGATTAAGTCCTCCAGAAGAAACAATGTCTTCAGCCATCTCGATAATATTTTCCTCATCGAATAGCCTCTCTATGGTAACCCCCCAGTCGATTACTCCTTTTGGATCGATCCTGAAATTCTCCATATCCAGTTTAAGTTCTTTGACATCCATTTCAATTACTTTTCCTAACTCAATTTCACTGTCCATCTTTTTCACCCCTTCAAAATCTCCTTCATTTGCATTTTAGATCACTTATCTCCTTTTGGTGAACTCAATTCTATGGATATCCGCATATCTCAGTGTTTCAAATGTCTTTTCGGTTTTAAGCTCCACGTATCTTCCAAGATTAATGACAAAGCCATGAATGGATTCAATCTTTCCATCAATGCCGTTTATAAAAACATAAATCTCCAGATGTAGGGATTTTTCAGCCAGTTTTTTGTTAATAAGTTCCCATATCAGATCCCTTGACAGAGTTCCTGCAAACAAGAAAAAAATTATCGAGGGAAATACTAATACTAGGGGAATCTCGAACCAAATGAAGTTTTGTAATTCATAGTTAAAGAAAAACCCAGAATAACCCTCGATATTCAGTGCAGGTATAATATAAAAAGTAACAACTATTACCCAAAGAGCCGCAAGTAGTCTCCACTCCTTCTTGAACTTCTCTACCTCTTTCTCTGCTGTGGTAGACGTTTTGTATCTCTTAATTTTGTATCTCTTAATCTTGAAATATAAGACGATGGAGGAAATGGAAATCGCAGTGAATGCTAGAAAGGTGCTAATTACCATGATCTCATACACATATACTCCAAGATTCACAACAAACAACGAGATAATTGCGAGAATTACCATTACTAGAAGTGGTATTATGAAGTAAACGGGACTCGGTGAAGATACAATATCATTATAGAACTTGCCAAAATCAGGGTTGGCACTCATCAGACTTTGCAGAAACATATTCTTCCGCCCCAAAGTCCTTATGAATTCACTTCCATAAACTATAGAGAGCATAGCAGCCGCAGGCAAAGCGATCGAGAGCAGGTTGACGAAGAGGTCCCCTAATGTCGCTGTGCTCATTCTTTTAGTTCCCCCTCAATCAACTCTCTCACTCCCATTCTACCGTAACCTTAACCTTCTTCGGCTCCTTGGAACCGAACACCGACTTCTGGACATATAGTGTTCCAATCATGCGGGATTCTGAACTCTTCTCATGGAAACTGTAAGTGTTCTTCATTGTCCGCCGGAATTCAAATTTTGTCTCTGTTTTATCCATTTCTATACTTCATTAACAACCGATTCTATATTTGACTTGAAACTAAATGGTATTTTATAATAAGATCTTCCAGTATTGTAGTTTTCCTTGAAATGAAAGATCTGGTTGGTGATTTGTTCCAACTTCCTTATCGTCAGCGGAGGATCAAATACTTTTATCGATTTTGGCTGAAACATAATAACCCCCTCATAATTATCGTTATTTCTCTTGAATGGTTCATAGACAGCACGCTTAGAAATTTCTCCCCATCCCATGATATCACTAGCAAACCTAAAAAGCGCAATTGAGCCAACAGTAATATTTTTCACCGGCCTGAATGATCTAAAATTATATCTTCCATTTCTCTCTTGGCTCCGGAGACGGTTCTTTAGGTAGTCAACCAATTCTTCTTTCGTTACAAATTCATACTTTTGGCTATTGGGAAATATTCTTATCTCTTTTTTTAACTCTTTTACTCTACTTTTTGAAGTAATGAAATTGTTTTTCCCTTCTTTTTCTTCCATGTGAAAATATAGTACTTAACTGATTTAAACATTTTCATCATCTAATTTGCCTTCTTCCTTCAACCAAGCTTTTAATTGAGATAACATTTCTCCTATTCTACCTTCACCATGTTTAAACTTATTATTCCTTAGGACAGACAGATATACCTCACCACCAAAAAAGAATACATCCCTATATGAGTTTTGAAGTATTTTTGACTCTCTTAAGTATCTTTTTCTATATATCGATGCACTTTCGCGAGTCATTTTTTGATCATAAATATCTATGATTTCATCCTGACCGATTAAACCATACTTGGCAGACAGAATTTTGACATCTATGCCATCTTTTGTTTTCAGGTAGTTCCTGACAATCCTGAATGCAGGCCCATCATACATATCAATTGCCCTTGCTCTTTCGTATCTCTTCTTCTGGGAACATGAGAGAATTATTAGTCTTTCCTTGTTTACTAAAGGAAATATTTGTGTTTCTATGTATTTTCTGGTCTGTTCGAACCTGTTACCCTTAGCATGGCTTTCAGCGATATTGTATCTGAATATCCATCCTTTGTAGTCAGAAGCCCAGACACCAATTTCCTTGAACATTCCTATTCTCGACCTGCTGAATGCCCCAAGTGGAAAGAGATCATCGTCAGGATATTTTCCCCTGATCTTTAGAAGAATTTCTCTCAAGGTATCTTCCTTCTTGATTCTGACCATCCTGACATGATTCTGAACCTTATCGAGCAAGCCCCCTATAGCCACCATTTCATAACCCATTTCCTTCTGTTTGACATAGCTTTCAAGATACTCGTCTGGGTTCCTCCCCTGAGCAACTCCGACCAGCTTAAAATATCGATGATAATTAAGCGAGTGGTATTCTTCAATTGCACGCTTTGCACTTTCCATTGTTCTTTCTGGATCCCGATAATAATCCTTTATAATTCCGTGTGTCACTCCCATTTTTAAATATTCACTGAAGAGTTGCTCATAAGGTATATCCTTACCCTGGTATATTCCAGAATCCCCTATTTTCCACTTTGCAATACTGAACTCATTAAATTTCTTCTTGAAGTTATCAGTGGTGAATGCATGAGCCAAAATTCCAAATTCCCCTTTATGTTCGTCTAATCCAGACAAGATTTCAAGTGAAACCGGCCTATCTGCTACAAATATAGGGGTTAATGACATTATTTATGTAGGACCACATAATGCTTAAATCTAGCGATTTCTATTCATTCACCTTGTTCACTTTCACTCGAGACTCTTCGTTGACTGTTACGTAAGATTCTTTCATTTGCATTATCTGCCTTGGTTGGTATCGGCACTCCTTTCAATCCAGTCGCTTCATGACTTATTAATAGCCAATTTCCTCTCCTAAATGTGAAAGTTGGAGATAATTGATCTTCACTTATACCAAATGCCTCAGCTACTCTCTTCCTATCGTCAACTCTTGGAAGATTACTAATGAAATATGTATGAAGATTTGACATAACTTCAGTGTCTAAAAGGGATGATCTCTGGGTTGCTATTCCAATTCCAAGACCAAATTTTCTCCCTCTTCTCGCTAATGTTACACAAAACTCTCTAACTTCAATCGTTTCTTGATCCAGGCGAGTTTGTGGAATGAATAAATCAGCCTCATCAAACATGAATGTAATAAATGGGGTATTCTCGGGATAAAGTCTTCTCCTTTCATAAATCTTATTTCCAAGAATTGCAGTGAACCTTTTAAGCTCCAAATCTCTCCTTCCAGTGACAATTACGGTTTGGCGGATATTATTATTACTAATCCTATTTATTAGTTCATTGATTTGTAGTATTCCATTAGATGGTATTTGAGAGAGTCTCCCTGCTTCTTCTGTCAATAATGTTGTCGCTCTATTAATAATTCCCTCGGCATTAGCTCTCTTAGTTCCTTGCAAATTTGTTATTGGATTAATGATACCTTCTTCTTGTATAAGTAGAATTGCCCTATTGATTTCGTTTGAATTAACCGAGATCCCTATATAGGGCTCAGCCCAGTTTCTAACTACCTCTCGTAATGCAGTCCTTACCTCAGGGCCAGTGTTTTTATCCGTTTGCTCTTCAACGAACTTATGAATCATTTCTGCAACATCCTCAAAAGGAAGCATTATTCTAGTCCTTCGGATTATATTTCTTAGTCCTACATCTATTGCACTATTAAAATTGGCATCACTGTGGGATTTTTCAAGGAGTGCAGTAGGGAGTCTTAACTGTTGTTTCATAGTCCTAATAACTTCAGGATCTATGTTTTGTGAGACATTCCCCAACTCCCTTGATATTGTTTGATGAAGAGAATCTGATCCTATATGGATATAAGTGACTTCATCTGAGTGATTAATACATCTATCTATGAAAAGTCCGAGATATTCATCGTTGGGATCCATAATCACAAAATTGGCAAGAGGGTTTTGATTCTCAAAACATAGGGAGGATACTAATGATGAGACAAGATTAGATTTTCCAACTCCTGTAAACCCAAAAATTCCAAAATGTGTCGTGAGAAGGCTTTCCTGATCTATTTTAATATTTAGATCTTCAAATTTCTTGTGACTTAGTGGCGAATCCGGTTGTCTCTCCAACCCCTGATTTACAATTGCATTGACCATGTCAAAGCTAAGGGGCCTTATTTGTGCTCCTATCATTGGTAGATTCCGTTCTTCCTGCAATTTTGGGAGGTTTGCATCATCTCTGGGATTGAAGGAAAACTGATACCCTGTAGACACTGCCTCAATCTCTATTGTAGTAGTAAGATGCAGTGGTTTGTCTTCTTGAGATTCCCAATCTTCTTTTATAGCCCGCATTGATTCAAATTCGTGCCCCGGATAAGCGTTAGAAACCTGAGCGGCAAAGTGTACCGGATATAGCTGACTTATTGTCAATACAGAATATACACGTTCACCATTGGAATTTGGGGTAAAATTCTCAACTCCTACTAAATCACCTACCTGCAAACTATCAAGACCAAGCCTCGTGTATTGGCATATTAATCCATAGGTAAATCTTCCCTGATCATTAGGGGTCATCTTAACAAGCGCCGATTTTGCTCCATGCAATCTATCATCTTCAAACGGATTCATTGTCATTTCTTTCCCTCTCTAACTTGCCTAACTGTCCTATGAATTGGGTTTGTTCTGTCCAACCATTCAGAGGATCTTAACATTGGTTCTACCATTCTCAATACAGATTTAGCTCCTCGGTCTGCATGATGCAGAGGATCAGGATATCCAATTACTTCAGGAAATACATTTCTTGTCACAACTGATAAAAGATACATTATTAATTCCCCCTCGTGGTTAACATCCCGGTTGTCTAGTTGAACAAAAGGCTCTATTGTTCCAAGCTCCTTGTGACCTTCAACTACTTTAACTCGATTTTTCGGCGGTTTATCAGGATGCACCAAACGATCTACAAAAATTACATGCGACATAACTGGTTCGGTTGGTGGATCTCTGTTAAAATAAAACTGTACAAGCGACTTCATAATTATATTCGGTTGCACCAAAACATTCCCTTCAACACCCTGTAAAGTGGGTTTCGAAGAACTAAATTCCTTTCTCATTCGTAAAGTCATGAAAATGGCATCAAATTCTGTTGAACTCCAAGGACCGTTAATATTATCGTCAATAAACGGAATCCTTTCAAATGTCAATCTGTCGGTAGATGGAATCTTTCTAGATTCAAAATTAAACTTGCCTATTTCTCGCATAACTCCTAAATAATGATTAGTGAAATATGTTGACGCAGAATCTTTGCTAACTCCTATAAGAGCAATCATGTTTCTCCAAGCATGTTCAAATGTCAACCTTAATCCTAATGCTACGAGGAAAGAGATCTCGTCTTGAGACAGAAATCTATTTCTCTTTTCCCCATTCTCATCTTTAAATGTATAGATGAGTATTGAGGGGTCCTTGTCTTGAAAAAGCTTATCACAGAAGAATTTAAAAAGTCGTTCAATTTTTTTAGGCGAATTGAGATATTCATCATTTAACTTTAAAGTGTTGCCATTCTTTTTCACTAAAGCATCTGGCGGATTGCCGTTTTCATGTTTCCTTCCATATTTGTCGCATTCCCAAATGAGTTTTACCTGACTTATTACTTTTTCAATAGTTAATTTAGCATCTTTAGAAAACTCTGCTAGGTCAATACTGTTGGTTGGAGACTCATATATTTTCGCGATGGCCCTTTCCCACAATCTGTGAGATTTGCGTGATGGTACATCTAATTTGTTATCCCATGGTTTTGAATAGCCGACAAGTAAATCTGCATACCATACGGTTTCTCCACTAATTTGAACACCAGAGAATCTTAATTCTCTAACGTTTGGTGTTGAGTTGGCAAGAACTGACGATAGAGAATGATCCCAAAGTATAATATGAGGCCTATCAGGACCAGATACACCTCTGTAGATCATGTAGATTTCAGCCAACAGCATCAGGGATGTATCAAGCCCAGAGGATGATATAATTTCCGAATCATCCACAAAAAATCTACTTTCTGGATTGATGAGGGTTAGATCTTCAGGAGATAAGGGGAGATACGCAACTAGACTGCTATCATTTTCAGGCTCAGACTCATGGTATGACAATAATGGGGGGTTTCTTCGAAGGCCTATCTGGCCCTTAACAACATAAGCACCGCCATAAAATATTGCTAGGTCTGACGTTTCTATTTTCTTGCAGGTTCCATCAATGGCCCAGAATCTTAGATCTGAACTGTGATACCTATTTTCTAACTCTATATGCATTTCTTTTCTAAATGCTTCATTCTTGAATAGATTCCCGTATTGTACAACATGCTCTTTCAGGAATTCATTATAAAACTTCTCTAATTCCTTAGTACCCTCAACAACTCTCTTGTCAAGTCTATCTCTGGTTTGATTCAAAGCCCTGTCATAAAGGTCGAAAACATCTGAAATATTTGATCTATTTGTCAACTACCAAACCTCCAAGACACTTATATTCATAGTAAACTTCCTCATTTCATCATTTCTTGGCTTATTCGTGTTCATCACTTTCCTTATTTATTTTGCTCAAGAGAACTGAATAGTATGCAATCAGGGAAACTGAAAGCCTTAACGCTAACTCTGCATCCTCCCTTGTTGAATAATATGTTTCTCTATGGGGCCCGATTTGAGTGAATTTATCGATTGATTCCTTTAGATCATTGATGCTTCCCAAGTAACTCAGCATGGCCTTATGTATTTTTTCTATTCTTTCTTCCTTTGGTGGTTGGGTTTTCTCTTCTTTTGATTTATCCTTTATCAGCTTATTTATCTCCTTATTGTAATCATTAATATACTTATCAACTAGATCCCAAGCGCTCCTTAAGTCTGAAAGAATATCCTCTGGATTTGCTCTCTCTGATAATTTGGTGTTCGCCTGATCTATTTTCTTTAAGACTTCATCAAAACCTTTCATTCCAGGTAGATTAAGATTGGGGGCGTCGAGCTCAATTAACATTCTGTCTGAGTACTTCAATTCTTTTAATATTTTAAGCCACTCCGATTCAGTTAATTTTATAAAAAAGCTCAGTGATCCTTTAAACGGCCCAACCCTATCTAAAAGATTCCTTTGTTTTAGTAAGTAATAATCGAAATCACATCTTACGTCGAATACTAAATCATCTTTTCTTTTTGATTCAATGAATTTTAAAGCGCTTAAGGAAATTGGCATTAAAAATTTGACATTAGATTCCAGTTTATACGAATTCGAGGTACAATTTGATGATACTGGGAAGCCATAATAACTAAGCGAAACAGACGACGGGTTTGCTTCGATTGACCATTCAACTCTTTTTTCCGGGTCATTTATAGGGAATATGCCTAGTTCACTCCTAAACCACAGTTCCATCCAAATAAAGCTGAATGGAAGAGGATTTGCTGAACTTATTTTAAAACTATATACTTCGAGTTCAGCATCACTAAAAATTCCTCTAAATCTAGTAATACCTTCCATTCAATGACACCTCAATTTAAAATTAAAAGCAATCCTTGATATCAACATTTTTCAAACCATCTCTCCAGATCTTCCATCTCTAAACTCATCATTCCAGCCTCACTCCACAGTGCTTGCAAAATATTGCATCTGAATCATTGCTTTCATGGCAATTCACGCAAACTTTTGCCTTTTCCTTGTAGTGCATCATCATCTTCTGGACATGAGGATATGTCCATGCTGCCTTCACATGCCAGCAGT
>JAKBQK010000415.1 GCA_021835265.1 Thermoplasmata archaeon | reverse complement strand
AAGCTAAATTAGAAACGGCAAAAAAGATAAGGAGAGAAAACAACAAGGAAAACAAAAAGGGGGTGAAATAACAGGGATCGTATCTTAATTTAATTCCTGTTTTGTCCTAAAATGAGAAAAACAGTACATTGAATTTTGTTCACCTCTTTCATGGTAACCTGACCATGGTGTTTTTTTTGGGTTCGATTCAAACGTCTCAGACTGAGGCAAAGCAGGTGCTAACAGAAGGAGAATAAGGGCGGACAGAAGAATCTGGAGGTGCTAGAGTTAAAACTGTATTCACCAGCTCTACAGAACACATACATACTCTATTATACCTTATGAAGAAGTTTATCAGTGATCGTAATGTTGTAAGTCGGCGTCAAGCGAAAGAAGAGGGGTGGAAAAAAGGAGCAAGCCTTTGCTCATTCTACCATGCTACCCAAAACGAAGCGTTTAAAAGGACAATATAAATTACTGAAACATGTGGAAGGAAATAGGTAATTGCAGATTATGTGGGGCTTCTGATTTTGAGGATGCATTTTCATTAGGTATGCAAGTTGTAAAGGATTTCGTAGATTCCCCCAATGATAGTTCAAAAAAAGGTCCACTTGATTTGGTTTTGTGCAAAATGTGTGGTTTTCTACAGCTCAGGCACACATTCAACAAGGATTATTTATACACTCATTACTGGTATAGATCTGGAACAAGCCAAACAATGATTTCGGAATTGGCGAATATAGTAAATAGCGCAATCAATAGGGTAAGCTTAAACAATCAAGATTTAGTGATTGATATTGGGGCAAATGATGGAACATTGTTAAAACAGTATGGAAATAGAAACTTAATAAAGGTAGGATTTGAACCGTCTAATTTATGGAAATATGGCGCGTCTTCCACAACAACTATAATTAATGATTATTTCAACGGACAAACCTTTTTTGAAAAATTTCCAAATAAAAATGCGAAGATCATTACAAGTATTGCAATGTTTTATGATTTAGACGATCCGAATGCATTCGTTAACGATATTCATTCGGTACTTCATCCTGAAGGGGTTTGGATTGTTCAGATGAACTACTTGGGTTTAATGATTAGAAATCTTGGTTATGATAACATATGTCACGAACATGTTGGATATTATACTCTTACCACAATGGAGTATCTGCTTTCCAAACATGATATGGAGGTCTTTGATGCTGCACTCAACAATGTAAACGGTGGCAGCTTCAGACTATACATAAAGCATTCAAGTGACAAATCCAAAGAAATAAACTTCGAGGCAATTGACCGAATACGTAAAGCTGAGTCAAAAATGAATATTTCTAGAGTTTCCATTTACACTGAATTTAGTGAAAGAATGAAAAAACAGAGGGATGCGCTGGATTCAATGTTATATGAACTATCTGCAAGTGGGAAGAATATAATCATTTATGGAGCCTCTACGCGAGGGCTTGTAATACTAGAATACTGCGATATAGACAACAATGTTATCAAATATGCCACAGATAAAAATTCAGATAAATGGGGTAAATATCTTTCCGGTACTGGTATTAAAATAATTTCACTGGAAGAATATCGAGGGATGAAAGCGGATTATTTACTGGTCTTACCTTACCAATATGCGACAGAAATAGCCAATCAGGAAAAAGCATTTTTAGATAATGGTGGGAAGTTTATCATTCCTCTTCCCGTACCTAGAATATTAAATAATGACTTTTTCTCTTTAACGGACACAAATGAATTTCTACGGGGATATGATAAGCTGTGAAAGTCGTAATTCTTGCAGGCGGTTATGGGACGCGACTGAGTGAAGAGACTACACTGAAACCAAAACCAATGGTAGAAATAGGAGAGGAGCCCATATTATGGCATATAATGAAGATTTACAGTCATTACGGGTACAATGATTTCATTATTTGCCTCGGATATAAGGGTAAAGTAATTAAAGAATATTTCATGAATTATCATAAAATGCATATTAATTTGACCGTGGATGTTGGTACTGGCGCGATTACTACAACTGAATCACCTCCAGAGAACTGGACAGTGCAGTTGATTGATACCGGAACAAACGTGATGACTGGGGGGCGGCTAAAGAGAATAGAGAAATATCTGAATGATGAGTTATTCTTAATGACATATGGTGATGGAGTTTCGGATGTTAATATCAATGATCTCCTGTCATTCCACAAAAAGAACAATAAATTAGTTACCATGACGGCAGTAAGACCTGAGGGGAGGTTCGGTTTAATCCATATCGATGAAGAAGGAAGTGTTATAGATGTGGTAGAAAAACCCTTAGGAGATGGTGGATGGATTAATGGAGGATTTTTTGTAATAAATAAAAATGCATTGAAACTTATAGTGAACGATACAACAATTTGGGAACAAGGACCACTTCAGTCACTTTCCAAAGCTGGTGAATTAAACGCGTTTAAACATCAGGGTTTCTGGAAACCTATGGATACACTAAATGATAAGAGATCGCTTGAGGCGATATGGGCTTCTGGCAAAGTTCCATGGAAGGTTTGGAAATAATGAAAGTTCTTATTTTTGGAGCCACCGGGTTCGTCGGAGGGAATGTAACACGCCATTTTCTTGAAAATAATGAAGAAGTACATGTTTGCTTAAGAGGGGATTCATATAACTGGAGAATTAAAGATTTGATGGGGAATCTAATCATTCATCAGGGAGATTTATCGTCCAAATGTGACATAGAATCCATCATATCGTCAGTAAAACCAGACGTAGTAATTAACTGTTCAGGAAAAGTTTCTGGATTTGGTGTTGATGATCAGGAAGAGGTCATTCAGAAAAATTTCGTCAACACGGTAAATCTTGCAAATACGTGTGTGAGAATGAATGTGGAACAACTAATAAACACTGGTAGTGCTTACGAGTGTGGTTTTTCAAATAATCCGGTGATTGGAAGCGATTGCTCGAAACAGCCAATTGGTCTGTACGGTATAACGAAAAAAGCGGAAAGGGAATATATAGATATGATAGCTCAAAAATTTGAAAAGAAATATATTACCGTAAGGTTATTCACTCCATTTGGGTTCTTTGATTCCCCTATTCGATTGATACCATATGTTATTCTTTCGTTACTTCATAATGATATTCCTTTAATTAAAAATCCTTATTCTGGAAGAGATTTTATTTATATGAATGATGTTAGTAAAATATACTACGCGTTATCTAGGAAATCAGATGCTATAGAAATTGGGAACGTAATAAATGCGGGAACTGGTAAGATGACCAAAGTGACAGATATAGTTAAATATCTATTTAGTTTGGCCGGCGTTAAGTGTACGGAATCAACCTTTGATAAACGTGGCTCGACAGAATTTCTATATGCAGATCAAAAATATACTAGTAGTGTTTTGTCAGAATTAAAGCTCAAGTTTACTCCTCAAAAGGAAGCACTGAGAAGAACATTCAAATGGTTTTCTCAAAATAAAAGTTCTTATAAGTTTCCAATAAACGAAGGGGGTTTAAGTTGATTGAGGTAAATTCTTTTTTTAAAAATCGTAAAGTCTTGGAAACTGGTCACACAGGTTTTATCGGTTCTTGGTTCACAAAATGGTTGACATTATTATCGGCAAATGTGTACGGATATTCAATTGAACCACCCTCTCAGCCAAATATTTATGATGTTTTAAATCTTCATAATGTTATTACTGATATTAGAGGTGATATAAGAAACAAAGATTTGTTGCTAAAAACATTAACAGAAATTCAACCTGAGATAGTAATACATTTAGCAGCACAACCTATAGTTCTTGAATCGTATGAAGATCCAGTTAAAACATTTGACATTAATGTCATTGGAACAGTAAATCTGTTAAATATAATAAGGAAAGTTGGATGTGTCAAGGTAATAGTCATAATGACAAGTGATAAAACTTACCAAAACAATGAATGGGCATATCAGTATAGGGAGATCGATAATTTGGGAGGCAAAGACCCTTATAGTGCCAGTAAATCTTGTCAGGATATAGTTGTCAATTCTTTTCGTGATAGCTTCTTTCTCGATTCTGGTACTTCAATTTCATCAGTAAGATCAGGTAATGTAATTGGGGGTGGAGATTGGGCAAAACATAGAATTATACCAGATATAATAAGATCCATATTCAATCATCAAGCAGTTAGAATTAGAAGTCCTAATTCTATCAGACCATGGCAGCATGTATTAGAACCAATCTCAGGTATTATGACATTAATTGAGAAGATGTGGAAAAATATTAGATTTTCTGATTCTTGGAATTTTGGGCCTGCATTTAACAAAGATTTGACTGTTAGAGAACTTACTGAAACCTTCATTAGATTTTACGGAAAAGGATTTTACGAAATTGTGGAAGGTGGAAGTTCTAAAGAGGCAAATTATCTACAACTTGATATAAGTAAAGCCAAACGCGAACTGAATTGGTTTCCAAGGTTAGACATATATAGCGCTTTGAAATTGACTGCAGATTGGTACAAGAATTACTATTCGGAATTAGCAGACGTAACTCAGATGACGGTTAACCAAATTAATTCTTATCGCAGAAGTGACCATAATGATTAATCCTATCAGTAACACATCAATAGATTATAATATAAAGAGCTCTAGACTTGTCTGCACTATAGAATTGCCGAAAGACCCATTATTTTTTAGCCTTGTAGATTATCTAAATAATTACTTTTATAGCGAGGATCCTCAAAAAATATTAGAGTTCTATGAGAGTTTCGATGATCGTAGATCAATTATTCAATGGATGAAGGAAAGACCAGATGGGATTTCTCGTATTTTTGAAATAAGTAATGAGTCTGAAATAATAGTCGTAATACCAACTTCCGATTTCCACGGCAAATTTGCTCAGAAATGTATAAATATTTTCAGTGGCTTTCACATAATATTTGTGGAAAGTGGCGGAAGAGAGGATTATTATTTTAACATAGCACGTAATATTAATATTGGTATCAAAAAAGCGCTACTATATAGACCAAAATGGGTTATATTTTCAGGCGATGATATAATTTCTATAGACGATATAGACAATCTTAGACAAAGACTTGCGGTAATTAACAATAAAGAAGTTGGAATAGTGTTTCCAATTCCATTTTCAAATTATTACTCTTGTAGAAATAATATATATAGTGAAAAGAGAATTTCAGCTTACCTTGAAAGAATTTTATCTCTAAAATTTCCAATGTTCAAGGCAATGCTAACTTTAAAAGATTATTCCAGTAGATTTAGGGTTAAGTATTTTGCAGGTTTGGATAATCTTTTGAACAGAATCTTTTATAGGAAGATTTTTAATTTCATCGATCAGCACACCTTTGCTATATTCAGTGCTCCTATGCTAAACGAATTCTTTTCCCTACGAGGTTATATCTATAATCCTTTATACATAAACAATAGAGAAGATGCTGCTCTCGCAATAGATATAAAGAATTCTGAATGGAATTATGAAACGGTAAAACTCAAGTTAAAAACATTAAAAGGTGGAACATTGAGCAATAGTATGCTACGAGGAATGAAGGGATTGCCTAGCGATGTACTTTTTTCTGCCTTCATAGAAGAATTATTAAACTCTACTAGAGGTTTGATAACTTGAATTTAAGTATTTCATTTAAAAAGGTTGGTTCAAAGCTCCTTCAATTAATTTTATATCATAGATATTTGATATTTCTCTTTCTTATCCAATTTATTGAATTATTTATAATATTTCAATCATTCCCTTTTCAAACACTCATTTTTGATGGAGGAGATTATTCAGTTCCATACTTATATGGTAATTTGAGTGCAAAATCCCTTTCCCTGTTTTCCTATTATAATATTTTACAATGGATAATCTTTAAACTGTCTAAAAGCACAATTGTTGCTCACAATTATTTTAATCTAACTTTCTTTCTATTACTACCTTTTGCTATATATGTATCATCAGTCGAATTTTCAGGGAGTAGATTTTCATCATTTCTGATTTCAGTAACGTTGGGTACATTTTCTAATTATGTCACATTGGTTTTTGTGTCAGGAGGGTATGAATTTATTGGTCTATTACTTTTTGGCTTTTTAAGCATTAAATATGTAATTAGAAATATACGAATTCCAAACAAAAGCTATAAATATCTTACTTTGGCAGGAATACTGCTATCCTTAAGTGCACTTTCTGCATTCCCATTGGGACTTTATGTCTTATTCCCAATAGTATTCCTAATTGGTTTTTATTCGTTAGTTAGACCTTTTTTTAAGGAAAAAAAGGCTCTTTTAAATTTAATCTATCTCATAGTACCAATTATTCTTCTGCTGATGTCTACAGTTTTATCAGATTTTTTTGGATTGTCCAACATTTCTAAAAACCCAACATCAACGTTAGATTATGTTATTAACACGATAAAATACGGATATTCAGGCATGAGCATAGAACGGTCTCTTCTCAATTCACAGCCCGGGGTACAATTATCATGGTCTATCATCATTCTCTTTATCTTGCTTTTTGGCATACTCTCGGTTCTCTATAAGTCTGAAAAGTACGATTTTAGAAGGGGTTTAATTGAAATAGCATTTATTGTGTATATTACCTATACAATCCCTATAATCCTTGTTTACTACGGATTTACATTTATTATAACGAGCATCCCATATTTATGGATATTTGACTATGCTGGGTTTTTTGAACTCGGTCAAATTTTTGCGCTATTCATAATAGGTTCTATTGGTATTGAGTTTCTTATGAGTTTACGAAATAAGATTTTTGAAATAATAGTAAATAAGGAATCAGCTGTTATGGGTAGAAAGCATATGTTAATTAGAATTAAATTGAAAACGAAATATGTATCTATTTTAGCTATCGGAATCGTTATCATTCTATTGTCAACTTCTTATTATTCATCATCTACAATTTATCATGCCCGAATGCGACCCGACGCGTCGGACTCTTTTTCGCTAAATTATCTCAGTGTTCATTCTTGGTATGAAACGGTCGCGTCTAATTATTCAGGAGAAATAATGTTTCTTCCAAATACAGAGTTTTTGTATAATATTATGGGTTCGACTATTCCAGTTAATCGAATATTTAATGCTCCATTCCCGCTTCCAAACACAGTATTTAATTATTCCGCAGATATTCAACTATATTCATCAATTGCCAATTTAGACCTAAATATTTCCAGTTGTCTCTTAGGAATATACGGAGTTGGATATCTTGTAGTAGTGGAAGATCAAAATTGTACAATTTTACTTCCATCGAGCAGTCCATATAATATCCCAAATCAGATTCAATTACCAACGAATACCTTGCTTAATGCACTTAACAATTCAGCCAATTTTAACAAATCATTTATAGGTAATGGTTTTGTCGTATATTCTGTTAATTCATATTTTAAAGATTTAAATAGCACACATCCCTTAGCACTTATTGATAACCCTATTCCACAATCCATAGTTTCTGGCGTCCCTGTAGATTTAAATGAATCCGGTTCTTTTTTTGGGGGCTATCCATCAAATAATGTTTCAATTAAAAATACTACGGTAAGCATTCACGGGTATGGCACATATTTCCTTCTACATGTTCCCATTGCTGAAAACAAATTAGCCAATTTCACTCAAGAAGTTTACAACGTTGGCTTTAGTATTAGAAACAATAGTAGAGGGCATGTCGTAATAGAAGCTTTTTTTAACAATATAAATAATCCCTCCGCAATATTTACCAACCATGGTACTTTTATAGCAAATGTATCTTCTGGACCTCACAATTTTATAGTTAATACAACACCTAATTATGTAGCCTTCACTCTTCTTTTTATCAACACAAATCATTCTTTGAACAGCACAATCAGATTATCTTTTCCTAAGCTGTCCTACGGATATTTAGTAAGCTCAAACTCCCAAGTTTTTAATGATTATGACATTCTCAGTACCTTAAAAAATGACAATGTGTTGCAATCTACAACTATTCTCCTTCCGCATCTCATTTCTCAGCGGTTACCTAATTCATTGCAAAAAGATATGTATATGATATTAGTATCTACTACTTCTCAGCTCAATTATTCTACTCAACAAAATAATAGCATTATTAACTATAACGTTCTTTCGATGAACCGTTATTCTCAATTATCTAATGGTAGTGTCATTTTTGACTTGATGTTCCAGCCTAATTCAACTGGGAATATCTCCATATGTGATAGCACCGGTCAGATAGGAAAGTTTAATCTAAGCTACAGCAATATTGTTGTTGGAAAATTCAATGATTCTAATAGATATCTTTTCAATTTCCCAAGGGAAGATCATTTGATATTAGTGGTGGCAGTTCTTATCCCAAACAATAACACCAACACAACAGCAATCACGGTCGGTCTGACGAACCCGTATGAGAAATCTGTACTTGAACAGCATCCGGGTGGCTATTTCTCTATAATTTTTGTGAATATCCAGACGAAATACCATTCACTGCTTTTCGTGACAGAAATTGACCTTATCATTCTTGCACTCCTTCTTGTGTTTACTATGTCAGAAACAGCTAGGGTCGCTCTAACTGATATTCTGCGTAGATATATTCTCAAGAAAGGTAAATAATTTTTGTGATATTTTTTTAATATCATTTGTTTCAGCCGCCAGTTGACGAACCATTGTTGCATTCTTTCTGATTTCATTGATATTTGTGGCAATAAATTCTATTTTTTTTACCCATAAGGAATGTTTTAGTGGCAAATAATGTAGATAACCCGCATCACTATAGATATCGAACATACCATTAAGAAAATCAGACACCAAAACATGGCATCCTGATGCAAGAGCTTGAGTAATAGTCATTGAATAAGTGTCACACTTGGTTGGGGACAACAGGATGTCAGAACGAGAATACAATTCTCGCAATTCTCTTTCGTTTAAAATGCCTTTAAAATTTACTTTTTGGCATTCATCGTCATCAGGCTTAAGAGAATACAACGGTCCAATTCCAACGACATTTAATTCGTAATCTATTTTATACTTATCCCATAGTTCTAAAATAAATTTTACACCCTTGCATTCCTCGAGTCTTCCGACGAAGAGAAATATAGGCTTGCCAGATTTTCTGCAAATGGTGTAATTTAATAGATTGACACCACTCTCTAATATCAAATTGTTTCCCCCCTTAATCGCATTTGATATTTTTCGGGACGCGGGAAATAAGTGAAAGGCAGAAATCCGGTTAAATAGCACTCCCGCACTTATTAATCTAATTTTAATTAATTGTTTTAGGCCACTCTTTGAGGGCAGGTAGTCAAAGTCTGTATGCTGAGTCCCAACCAATTTTTTTCCAATGAAAATTGGATAAAACCAATTGTTTGTAAGATATACAATATCAAAATTGGAAAACAATTTTTTATTTCTCCTGAAATATGTTAAATTAAAGTAAACTCTCATGTAAAGTTGATATAAAAAAAATTGTAAAGTGGCTAATTTGTTTTC
>JAKBQK010000100.1 GCA_021835265.1 Thermoplasmata archaeon | reverse complement strand
AAGAAACAAACGAGTATGCAAAATCTAGCGCAGCTTTTGCTTGCTGTTTGGAAACTCCTTTTTCGTCACCTGCGCTGGCATGTAGACCTTCAGAGGTCCAGTCCCAAAGGAAGTTGAGCAAATTCCTAAGGTAAGGTATCGCAGCTTTATCCAGGTCGATCTTTTTTAAAGTTGCATACCTATCACCTTCCCCTTTTTCCTTATGTCCAGACCATTCCACAATCCCTCTTATTTTCAAGAGCATAGAATCGTATTTACCCTCATAGTATAGTGTGTCAGCATCTTTCAGGGCTTTCAGTAAGGGTTTTACGTGTGGCTTGTCTAGGTTCGCAACAACAATTTCATTCAAGCGATAGTCTGCAACTTTGGTTTGGTTAATAGCGCTAGCCCACATATCAATGGGTACTTGGAAATATTCACGGTTTTCAGTACCATTAACGTTCCCCCAGAGGGAATACATACCATACTCAGTTTTATCCGAAAGGCCAGTCTGAGTATTACTTGGAAATTCAGTTCCTGCAACATCTATGTACATCTTGAATATTCTATTTTCTGAATTTTCAACCAATTGCTGTATTGCAGCATCAGGCATATCAATGTAAAGGATATGACTCCAAGTACCTCCATTTACTAGCTTTATCTTTTGCTTAAATTCTGGATGTGTGGTCCCAACTATCATGTCTCCGTTACTCGTCTTTAAATTAAGCCTTCCTTGATCAAGATAATAGACTGCTGAGTAAGGTTGCTGAGTGTTGATAGTACTTCCATAAAAAACCTCAAATCTAAAGCTTAAACGGGCTCCTGTGATTATTCTCTGTCCTTGCAATGACGAAAATCTGAAGGTTAAACCATTAATCATGGGTTTTCACTCTGAATTGATAAGCCTAATAATTTAAAAAACTTGATATAGACAAATTTAAGGCTTGTTTGTCGTTTCATTCTACTTTAAATATCACATTTTTCGATTAATCGCCACTAGCAGCGGAGGCCGTAAATTTAATACTCTTAAGATAACCATGGCCTGACATTTCTTATGAATTGTCAGGTTAAGTAGTCTATTTCAAATTACAATTGATATTGTAGGTAATTTAAATCGCCAATTTATGCAAGTTACTAGTGCAAAAGTAGTGCAGCAAAATTTAAGCCAATATAGAACATAATTTTTATAAAATGTCTGAGACAGAATACAAAGGGTTTGAAGAAAATGTTCGCAAATTTTTGATTGAATATGGGTTCTCGGATGTTGGTGGTGGAAGCAAGTTCAGAATTGGTGGCGTTCAAGTGGATGCATGTGGTGGCGTAGACGATTATCTCTTGATAATTGATGCAACAACTACGAAATCTAATGTTGTCAGAAAGATAACAGAAATGAGGGGGAAGCTCTCACAGTTTAAATCATTTGAAGTTCAAAATGATGGGATTAATTTGGACCAGTATAAGAAATACAAGGAAATTATACTCATTATAGCAACAAAATCACTAATTGATGATGGTGCCCATCAAAAAGCCTCTACATTTGACCCTGTTGTCCATATCTGGGATAAACAATTTTTTGACTATTACAATGAATTAAAGAGATTGATAAAAGGTTTCTCAAAATATCAATTATTAGGGGAATTAAGAGTTGGATATAATAGTGGAAAAACTATGAAATTCGCTGCTATGAGAATCCCATCTCAAGTCTATAGCAACATTTACTCCTTCGTGGCTCCCCCTCAAGACTTATTGGAAATCTGTTATGTTGCCAGAAGAGAATCTGGTGATGAGAAGTATTATCAGAGATTAATTAATCCTGCCAAACTAAACAAGATTGCAACCTATATTAGAAAGGGTAAATCGTTTGCGAATAACATAATAGTAGCAATTCCTGAAGATATAGCCAATAGTACTTCTTTTAAAAAAGAATCCGAACTGCAAAGCGTAGATTTTGGAGAGCTCACAATCCCTAAAACTTATAGAAGCCTGTGGATTATTGACGGCCAACATAGGTTATATGGATATAGCGGTGTTAAGGGCCCATTATCTCCAAAAGATGTTCTGCAGGTGGCTGCTATTGAAAATGTCAATATCGAAGAACAAAGGGAGTTGTTTATAAAGATTAACAAAGAGCAAAGCCCAGTTCAAACAGATCTTCTATGGGATTTGTACTCGACGGCAGAACCAGATAATGAGAAAACAGGAGTTTTATCAAGATTAGCTAAGCATTTAGATACCCTGCAACAATTTCATGGAAAGATCTATTATCCACTCAGAGCTCCAAAGAAGACCAGAGAACAAATATCAATTTCCAAGGTTTGTAATGCCATTGAAGATGCCAGATTAACAAAGGGTACGGTTAAGGGAAATAGGCCTAATCCGTTTTATGACAATGATCCAGAGAAAAAGATCAAAAAAGTTGCCAAAGGTATTGATGAGTTTTATCGAATTGTAGATGGTCTTTTCGGTTCAGATCCAACTTCTTCAAACTTCTACAGTAGAGTTTGTTTCAATGGTGCAGGTGTACACATAATGTTCAACTTGTACAGCACGTTAATTTCAGTGTCAGCTGGGACATCTGAATCGGTAAAGGACACATGTGAAGGGTATGCTGTTTTGCTCCATGAATTTATCTTGGAGAATTTTAAGGAGAAAAAACAAATTGATGAATTCTTAAGAGGTTCAAACAGCAAAGAAGGAAAAAAAGAAAGGACAGACTATCTTTGTGAGGGAATAAATTTGAAGATAAGTGCCAAAGGACTTTCACTAGAGAAACTCCCAGTAAGCCGGAAGGCTGAGGAGAATAGGGTGTTGGGTATAGAGAAAAACCTCAGGGCAATCGTGAATTCAGTAATGCTCAAAACTGATCCGAATTGGTTAAAAACTAGGACACCACCAGGCCTTTTCATGAGATTGAAGGAAAGAACCAAGGGAGAGGATTTAGCATTAAACGAACTTCTAACACTTGGAGAAAGTATAGAGATAATTCTCAGGAATGACAATATCCCCCTATTTGAGGACAGAATAAAGCGTTCCTTTTATAATCTTGAATTGTTCAGGGGGTCAACATCTATCCTAAAGGACTATAGGAATATCGTAAGTGGTCACGATCGAGTAATGTCTAAAGAAAAGGAAATCCAATTTCAAAATATGATTCCTAACATAATAGAACAAATGACAAATTTTCTTAAATAGGTTATTTTTTAATTTTTTTCATAACTACAATATGTTCATTTAGCATTGTACTGCTAGTTTCACCGGCAACATTAGTGGGGCTGTTTCTGGCGGGCATCCTCTTGTTTGGAATCTCACGAATGTGGGTTGTGATGTAACTCAAATTAGCAGACTCGAAAAAGTCCTTAATAGCGTCTGAGGTTGGAAGTATCACGGAATTTACGGTTCTATTTCCAACTACATAGCAGGCATAACCATTTGGCCTTATCAGCTTCGATACATTCCTTATCGAAGACAGAAGATCAACATAGAAGGAGGCAACTTCTAAGGCCCTTTTCTGATTATTCTCAAATATTAATTCAATGGCTGCATTGAGTGAGTTTGAGGGAAAATCAGGCAATTCCTTCAGTTTATTCCCTCCCATCAACTCATTATCGATATTTTGTCTTTCGATAAGAGATAACCATTCAGAGGATAACCTTGAATACTGACCATATGCCACAGTAGTATGGGAATCTCCATAAGGTGGGGATGTGACCACTAAATCAATCGAGTCTTCTGGCAGCTCATTTGACGGGATCTGATTCACTGAATTCAGAGGCAAGATTCTAGCAGACGGTGAACGATTCAATTGTTTAATGATCTCTGTGAAATGAACATATCCCTTCAAGTTTCTTTCCAGTTTTGAAAACATTATCTTGTAAGGGTTTGGTGAATGCTTTTCTAGTTTATCGGCGGAATACCTGAATAATTTGAACTCCCCCCTCCTGGTATTAGAGCTTTCTCTTACAGTTTCGCTAAATGCTATCTGGAAAAATCTCCTTACATGCTCATCTTTGATACTATCAATATAAAATCTGATTTTTCCAAGGGGTTCAATTATCTGTTCCTTGAACCAATACTCTATATTTCTAATTTCAGGGATGAAGCTTTTTGCGTTTTGGCCAAATATTGCCTCTTGAAAGTTACTGATTTCTATAGTCAAGCGGTCTGGAATCATAGAAAAATCAGTCTTTGCCTCAGCTATCAGTCTCGCTAAAGGATTTATATCAGTTCCAATGACATCTAATCCTTCTATTATGCCTTCAACAAGTGAGGATCCAGTACCACAATAAGGGTCGTAAAGCGTTTTCGCGGTTTTTCCGTAAAGATGGATGAGTTTTCTGGCCACTTGAGGTATCATCCTAGCAGGGTAGTCATGATATACATGAGTGTAGGCCCTAGTGGAAGCCCCATTGAAAGTCCAATCGTCAATTTCAGCTGACATCATACTATCGTCTCTATTTTCCTGAATAATTCCGGTAAATCTTTTTCTCTAACCCTGAATCCTGTCCCATGATTTCTGGCATGCGTTTCAGCGTCATGTAATCTAAGGTCTATCAAGATCACTTCATTATTTATTTGCTCCTTTATAATGGATGCTGAGGTGTCAGTTAGTAATTTTGCAGTATAAAAATGAAACCACTCCTCATCTCCCCTATACTCTGTTTGGGCATAAGCCAGTATTAGGGCCGGTATTTTTCTATTGAATTGCTCTTCAAGGTCTTTGAAATTCCATTTAACAAGAATACTGCCATCGACATGCCTTACCGATACGGTTCCGTCATCTGTATGCAAGAACAGCCCAGCACTGTTGGGCCTAAATGACATTGTAAAATAAAGCCCTAATCGGCCAGTTTCATCCGGAGTACCATATTTCTTAACAGCTTCGAGCGGGTCCATCACCCATGCCCAACGGTTAAAAGTGAATAGAGTTATCAAGTTATTAACGTCGTCCCTGTGGGCCTTTAATTCTATTTCACCCAAATCTGGGAGATACAAGTTGTTTTCGTCGATTCCCAAATATGTTTCTAAGGTTTTCCCAATACCTGTTGGACCTCTCCTCATGGATTTTACGAACCCTTTATTCTTTAGAGTGTTAAATCTGCCTATAAATTCCTCTAACTCCATTAATATTCTATCTTACCTTACTAAAAACAACACATAAATTTGCCGATAATCACGTCATCTTGTCAATGGTTTTTAGGAATATATTCAGCTTCTCTGAAGCCTCTTTTCCCTTCTCCGTAATCCCAATCAAATTCCTGTTCGGATAACTTGACTTATCAATCCTCGAGGAGACCAGTTTCCAGTTTTTAGCCATTTCAATACTTGCATACAGCTGATGCACAGGTATGCCGGATCCATCAAGTATCTCTGTTATGGCCTGTTCGCCATGTTCATCTAGGTAAATCAACAGTCTCAGGAATCCGGACTGCTTCTCTATCATCCTTATGGGATCCACATGAAAGTTAGGGGAATTCAATATAATTTATTATTGCTGAAAGCGAAATCATTTAAGGATTGAATGATTGCGTAATCGACAATCATATGAAAAGCACTTTTCCTTACTATGGCGGCAGATTCTACCAGATCAAAAATATCCTCGAGATCCTGGAGAAAAATCTAGACCAATTTGATGTAGTTGTTGATGTATTCGGGGGGTCAGGTAAGGTATTGCTGAACATTCCTGCTGAATGGAAAAAGGTGAAGGTGTACAATGATATCAATAAAGATCTCTATGTGACTTTCAAAGTTCTCCAGGACAATAAGAAGAGAATGCAGCTGGAAAGGAAGCTGAGGTTTGCTTTTCCACACGAATCTATATTCCAGGAGTTGAAGTTATCAAATCCCAAGAATGATGTGGATATCGCCTTTAAGACCATATATCTACACACCTTTTCATTCTCAGGTGCGGGGAAGGCATTCAAGAGATATTACAAGAAGGCCAACCTTCCGCCTTTGAGAACGGAAGATTTTCTCCTGGTGAAGAAGTGGATTGTTGAAAATATGGATTTTAGGTCTTTAATGAAGAGATACAACAGGCCTGATGTTTTGTTGTATCTTGACCCGCCGTATTTGAGAGGCGGAGATCAATACAAGTTTAAATTCAAAATGGAAGATTTTGTAGACTTGAAGGCTTTGATGGATGTTCACCAAGGAACTTATCTGATGAATTTGTCTATGACAGATCCTGAAATGATTGGGATATTTGGGGAGCCGAACATGGTGACTGAACATTTCAGGTCAACCATGGTTTATGATCCACAGAAAGAGAATAGATGGGGTTGTGGGTATTGGTGGAGACTTCGCAAATAAACGATTATTGAATCTCATTTACTCACTTTTATTTCAGAACTATATATTTAATATACCAGTAATTCTAACTCCTTGTGCATCGTTTCTTAAAGAGGGTATTAAATTTCTTAATTTCTCATAGCTGGATAGTAAAATCGGCTTTAGCTCTCGGACTACTAACGACTTCAGTACATATCCTTCATTACACTAACTCACAGCACATAGTTCCCTTAACAGAAACAGTATCCACAAGTTTTAATCAGAGCTTATTGAGCAGCGAATATTTCACTGCGGAGAATGTTCAATCTACCCTTTTAACTCCCTACTCTGAGCAGGGCATAAATGTTGCAGCTGGTTTGTATTATTCTGAACAAGTCGCAAATGATGGCTTGAAATTTTCAGATTTCTATGCACATGGGACTTCACTTGCCTATGAATATAGTAATTCATCCGCAACCATAGGTCAAGGAGGCTTTTATCTTGCTGCATATAGTATTCTATTTTCTGATATCAGCAATGAGAAGATTTCTGTCGAGGGATTTTACGCAAATTTTGGCTCCGCTGAAATTAACTTGTCTTCAGAGCCGAATCAAGGTGATCTCAATGGGAGTTTTAATTACTATGGCTTGAATAATTCTGCTCCCCTTAATTTAATGCAAATCACCAGTACTGGAACCCAGAATTTCGGAAACATGGTACTTAATTCAGGCATTTATGGGCCAGCAATTGTAATACAAACTAATGCAAATGATAGTAACCCATTACCTATAAAAGTAATAAATCAAGCCGGCACTTCTTTTGTATACATAAAATCAAAGTATTTGTTCATCGGCGATGCAAATAGCATTAGCGCAACCTTCACCTTTGGAGGTGATTTTAAAATTCCAACCACATATCTTTCGAATGCCGTTTTATCTTCAAATTTTCGTCCTTCACCTACTTTTACTGTCACAAGTGGCTCTGAATTGAGGGCCCAGACCTCCACTAACACCGTAATTAACACAAATAATCAAACCAAAATAATTTCACCTGACGGAATGGACTTACACGTGGTATCAGTAAATGGAATAGGATATTACTACACAATGTTCACACTTTCAGCAGATAATTCAAAAGTTCTTTCTGGAGATTATTCGCTCTTTAATACCCAAACTTACAATATTCCTTCGTCAGCACAAAGAAATGATGATAACATAGTGGCTGGCACATTTTTAGGTGCTGCAGTTGCCACTGGATTAGATATAATTGATATTAAAAAATTAAGGGCCAATAAAATTTAATTACCAATAGAATGATTTAATCTATTCCAACAATACCAATTAATGCAACAATTGGTAGATGTATCTCATCTTTCAAAAAGAGGATCTTCTTTAAGAATGACAGTTCCTAAGAAAGTCCAGGTTAAACTTGGGGTGAAAGAAGAGGATATTGTCGGGTTTTATGAGGAAGACGGAAAGATTGTATTGAAGAAAATAGACTAAACACATAATATTGCGAGGTAATAGGAATTTAGTAAAAGGGTGTTTAAGAAAGTTTTAAAAACAAGATAATGTATAATTAAGTCAAAATACTATGGTTGCAGATTTTAATTTGAAGCCTTCTATCATTGAAAAAGAGTTTAATGAAATCAAGAATCAAATTAGAGGATATGTGTTAAGAAAAGACAGCACAAAGCCACCTCAGTCCCTATTTTATGAACTAGATAAAGAGTTTGAAATTCTGTCGAATAAGTATAATAACGATTCATATGACATAAATTTCCTTCATGCAAAACACAATTACCTCTGGTGTAAAATTTTTGAATTCATAGATTCAGATCCTACCAATTCGCTAAATTTATTTATTGAGGCTTTAAGAACTATTTCGAAAAGAAATGAAATCCGCCCTTATGGGCCTCAAGTTATAAGTAATATGCTCAGGACATACCAAGTACCATTAATCAAAATAAAAGGGCACAAGGAAGACCTCAAAGATCCAACTTTGTTTGCTTATTTGAGAAATTTTGTAGAACTTGAGGCACATAATTTTTTAATAGATTTCCCCGAGATAATAAATGGGCTTTCTGAATTTCTATTATCTAATTATGAGGAAGAAATTAAGTCTTTCAAATTTAGCTTTCAGACTATTTCTAAAGCTGTAGATCTCTCTATGAAAATTTCAGGATTGATAGAAATAATACAAAAAACCAGTGGGAAAAAGTCATATGTTCAATCAAACCTGTATGAACTTTCATATAGGTTTGGAAAGAAAACGTTACATTTTTTGCTTAGATTTCTTTTTTTTGAAAAAGATTCAACAAAGAGAGGTACTGCTGAATCATTGCTCAATAAGACTGTAAAACAAATGATAGACTCATCAACAGAATCACTTGACATAGCTAAATGGAACATTAATAGAATGGCGCAAGCAAAGAGAAACTCAAATGAAGTCAGACTAATGCTCACTTTGAAAGAAATTGACGTTCTAACAGCTAAATATTATAGAGAAACTTATGTAAATAAGGATCCTGTAAAAGGGTGGGCTCAGCTGGATACTATAAAATTAACTTTAGTCAGAAAGTCATTTGAAGATGGCCTTAGTATTTCCAAAGAATTCTTGAGACACTATGATGAAGAGTGGACATTGCTATCAATATTTACGAAGATCAACATGATTAAAGAGGAGACATTGAAGAGAAAATCTTCTTTGTCTCAGTCTTGGGAGATCGATATATTTGATAAAGTCTCAGAAACCTTGGAGAATTTGGGTAAATTATTCAAGTACGAAATTGGAACGACTAATGATAATCATCTAAAAATAATGTCCTCTACTTTCTCAGGGCGCTTTTCTGAGCATTTAATACTACAGTTATGTCAAGCTTACTGGACCAGCGGAAAGATACCAGAAAATGATAATCCTAGAAATAACATCCTATTAAAAGAAATAAAAGGTCTTGAGACTTTTAATGAGATAAAACAGGGAGTAATAATAATACAGGATTTGCCTGATTTAGACATTCAAATAGGTAACAATGCTACAATCTTGGTCAAAAATTCAAAAATAGAGTCGTCGGAGATGAAACGCATTTGGAAAGAACTAGAAGCATGTAAGCTGGCTAAAATTAAACGAATATTCTATGCCATCAACTTTGCAAAGAATATTGATACAATGGAATACATCAGAACATCTTTTGAAAA
>JAKBQK010000507.1 GCA_021835265.1 Thermoplasmata archaeon | reverse complement strand
CGAGAACCCCGGACAGAGGTACATTAGGGATTTTATCATCTATTCAGCCCTTGGGGAACCGGTGATAAAGCCTGAGGACTGGTCCCTTACCATCGGCGGCCTTGTGGATAAGCCCCTGAAATTCAGTCTTAATGAGGTCATGGAAATGCCCCATCTCAAGTACATCTGTGACTTCAACTGCGTCACTGCTTGGAGCATAAAGGAAGTGCACTGGGAGGGCCCAAGCCTGAAGGAACTCATTGAAAAAGCAGGGCCTAAGAAAGAGGCAAGGTGGGTCATGTTCAAATGCGCAGATGGATATTCCACGCCTGTGCCCATTGAATACGCCATGACCGACACTGCGGTTATCGCGGTGAAGGTGAACGGGCAGTTCCTGAGGACGGAGCAGGGATATCCTGCCAGGCCATTCATGCCTGAGCTGTATGCGTGGAAGAGCGCGAAGTGGCTCACCGGAATTGATCTTATAGAGGATTATGAAGATGGATACTGGGAGGCTTACGGATACCATGAAAGAGGCCTTGTCTCAGGCGGGGAAAGATACACAAACGGGCTCTGGAGAAGGGTGAGGAAGACCGTTACTGGAAAAGTAAGGGCCTGATTCATCAGGAATTGATCATTTATCAGCCTTTTCTTCAATACTAACTCTACCCCCTGTTTGCATCTTTGGCAACTGGAGATTCGATCCCATTGGAGTGGCCATAGCAATGTTTGGCGGGGGATTCTTTATTTTTGGGTTTAATGAATACCTGCTGCTCCCGCTTTCCTTAATAACGGACTTTCTTCTTTCTGTGTAAACGTACAGGATCTGTATGGAAAACGTACCTCCTATAGAGGCCGCATATGAATCGGAAGCAATGAGCATCCGTTTGTGTTTGTGACGAGTAAACGTTTCCCCACTTCGCAACAAGTTAAATAGACATGATAAATTTCTTGACACTGAAAGCCCCGTGGTGTAGTGGCCAAGCATTTCGGACTTTGGATCCGACGACGGCAGTTCGAATCTGCCCGGGGCTATTCTCAAAATATGGCAATTTTCAGAGTGGTCAATTCATGGAAGACCAAGGATGTTAGGGTGATTAGGCAATTGACTCCTACGGCAAGTAATGGTTCTTGGATCGCTAATCTATTTATCTAAACAAGATGAGGGACTTTTAACGGGCGGGGGAAGTTTATGAATATCAGTGATGACTACAAACACCTTCTAATTAAACACTTAAACAAATACTTCAGGAATTGCAAATTGACAGGTACAGAGGAACTTGGGAAGTACCTATACTCAATTAATGGAAGCTATAGATACTGCGTTTTGAGTTTAAGGGCATACATGAATTTCCTTATTGAGGCCGACACAATTGAGCAGGAGGTTCTATTTCCGTACTTGCGTATCTCAAAAAACGTCAAGAAATCTCAACCAGAAAATTACATTCCGACTGATAATGAAATTGGGAAGTCATACGAAAAAATTGAAGACGCCAGAGTTGGGCTGTATTACACGATTTTAGCATATTCAGGCATACGAATACTGAATTATACAAGCTGTTTTCAGAATTTGAAACTGAACGATTAATTGTTAGTGAAAAGTTCGCAAAATACCTATTGAACTATTTCAGAGAGCGGAAGTATGTATTTCACGTATATTTGCCCATAGAATTAACCAATCAATTAGCCCGATATTACAAGATAAGTTCAAAGGCCATGACAAAACAACTAACACCTTCAACGGCTTAATTTTGCGCATATTAGGTTATTAGCATATTTGTATTAGGTTGGAGAAAAGTGAAAAATTAGTTTATAAAGGTATTATTAAATAAAAATATAAATTTTTTAGTTAAACACAAGTGTGTTGCATAACCCATGCAATAATCATTTTTGAATACATTATCCTGAGCATCTCCCATGAGAGGCAAAACAGCATGGGAGATCAGGAAGCTAGGGGAGGAACGGTGGAAAAATATCCATGAATATGGAAAACGCTGGGCAGTGGAGATATATTTCTCAGGCCTCAAGCGGGTAATGGGTGAGATCATCAGGACACAAAGGCGGATTACATGATCCAAGAAGTCGGTCTGAATGTGCCCTATTACAACATGATGTGAGAGAACACAAGGGTATCTGGGTAGTTATGCAACACAGTTGTTAAACACAGAAAAGATAGATGCCATTTTATCAATCATCTCTGACAGTTCTTGTTCAGGTAATCTCTGCCTTGATCGGAAAGTGATATTTCAAAAGGAAGGAATTCTTGTTTTTCAAATATTAGGTTGCCACTATTAACAAGCCTTGAGTAAATTGCAATTGAAATCTCTGGGGAGATGTTTTGGTTATCACAAATAGATGCTAATGAAATCATTGTCGAAGGGTGATTCTCTTGATTTTCAATAATTGAACAAATATACTTTGATGCCTCCACATTTGATACGTCTTTAATCGTTATTGGACTCTCTGAATGCCCATTCCCCATATATTTAAATGTGAAACCTTTGTGTTCTTGGTCAAATTTTAAGCAGGATTCAGCTATGCTTATTAAATTCTCATTTGCCTTATGAAGGATTTCAAGGAATCTAGGGAGAAACCGAAGTGTTTCCCCTATTTCAGAGACTTTTTCCGTAAAGAAGTCTGGAGGTGCATTGTGTTGAACCTTATCATATAGAGAGAAGAGAAGAGCAATGCTATCCTTTGTCTTCTCCTTTTGTTCTTCACGTGTCAACAAGTCTTTAAAGAGTATGTTGAAGTTGTTCTCATTAAACAAAATTTTACCATATTCGCTACGAGAAAGCGCGTATAGGAAATTTCCATATTTCATTCCCTTAAGTCGAGGGTGTCCCCTTTTAGAGGCTTCTTCGACTTTTTTCTTTAGGTCATTTGGTAATTTATCTACACTATCTTCGCCATATAGAACTCTTAAAGCATAGAACAAATTATCTCTAATTGCATCTTCCATTAATTCTCCGCAACCTTTAGCGACCTCTTTGTATTTCAATGAATTAAACAAATTACGCAGTTCATGAATCCTGTTAAGTTGGTCAAAGGATAGGACTCTATTTCTAACTCGAGAAATTCCCTCTCCTGATACCAATTCAGTCAAAAGTCCGAGCAAATCGGAAATTACTTGGCTATGTTCCTGTAAAAGCCCATAAAATGGCGTGTCTCCATCAGGTAAATACTTTTCACCACTATATTTTAAAATAGTCTGTACATTTTCTGGGGCAATCCAACATTCTGAAAACAACTTCCATGATTGAAGTGGGTCAGGTTTTGCATAAATTCTTTCATTAATCAAATCTACCAAAATTCGTACAGAGTCCGATAAGTCCTTCCATGATAACTTGTGTCTATCCTCAGATTTAGTGTTTGAACTTATCATCAAAAGTAATGACCTGCACGCCTTCAACATTTTCGAGATCTCTGGGTACGAATCGAGCCACCCCGATGCTCTTTCATCTAACAAGAACAAAACACCTGAGTATAGTGATAGTGCCTCAGCTTGCCTGACATATTCTTGCTCTTCAAATATTGCTCTAATAACTCTTCTAGGAGATAAGTTCGCACTTTTGCATATTTCACTCGTCACGTATAGAAATTCAGAGGAGGGATACCATCTAATGTAGTCATTTCCGGGTGCATTTCTTGGAGCGATAAAACCATACTTTCTTAACCGACTCAGTGCAATATCATTTTCTTTAAATATCGTGTCAGATTCAGCCAGTCCTTTTCCGTAGCAACCATTCATAGCTCTCTGACAAGAATACTTTAATTCAGGTCTCTTATATAATTCCTTCCAAATAGCTTGAAATTCTTTGCTGAGAAGTGATTTTGAAAATTTATCATGCACCAGAGCAACTGTTTCAATGTGTAAAGATACATCTATGCCGATGCCTCCAAATTTTCTAGCCCTCAATTTCTTTTCAAGTTCTTTGAAATAGTCTCTAAAGGTTATCTCTGTAGTTAGACGTTTCTTTAGTACCCTAAATAACTGTCTTAAACCACTTTCATCTATTTTCAGCCCTTCTACATCAGTTTCTTTGGAAAATAACTCCAATCTTTTTAAGATAGCGGTTATTGCATCATCTTCTGATACTGCCGGCATCTTTTGTATTCTATCCAGACTACCTGACAAGGAAGGGGTACGTTCCAAATCATTTAACCAAGGTAGTGGACCGGCTATAAGAAATCCAGATTTTATTTCTCTCGAATCGAAGTATTCTTGCACTGTTTGAAGTTGTTGTAAGAAGCTTAACGCCAGACTGTTGTCTTTAAGACCTTTGTATGTTCCATCAACAAAAATCAGAAAACTCTCTGTTGATTTATTCTGTGCGATTAATTCCAACAAATTGGCGACAGAAACCAATGGGTCATTGGAATTATCCGTAGATCTTGGATCATAACCATCTCTGGCTTTTATTGTTCTTGAAGCAACGTCTAAAAGTTGTTCGAGCATACTGTTTGTTAAATTGTATACCCCCCTTCCAGGATTCAATGATACTTCTATAGGTAATATTCTGCTTCTTACTGCTATTGAGGCCATATATTGAAACATCGTGGATTTCCCTGAACCATATTCTCCAGCAATAAGTGTTGACCTACCAATCAAAGACTTGGTAGAATTTTCAATGTATGACAAGTAATTTTTAATGAATTGAGTCTCTACAACTACATTTGAGTAATTATCCTTTGTAAAATACTTAATGCCTTTGAAATTCGGAAAGGGATTATCTCGAAGACCTACATCTTCCCACCATTCACTATTGAAATCATAATTGAGCTCCTCTTCATCAGGTCTTTTCTTAATCGGAATCTTGTCCAAGTCTAAATCTAGGGGAATTTTATCTAACTCACTATAGAATTTTTGCTGTGCCGTTATTTGACTTTCAAATTCCCTTCTCATTTCCTCTAAGTGCTCTATTTCCTGCTTATTTTTTTCTTGCAGTTCCACAGTGAGTTTTTCTCTGATTTTATCTTCCAATAAATTGATTTTATTAACTTTGCCAATCTCTTTTAATTCATCCTCATTAATAATTGAACTCGAAGGCTGAATCGAGTTTGTAAGGAAAACATTTTCAAGTTTATCTTTAGTCAGCTTTTCCATCATAAATGGAATTCTATTAATTTCAGATTTGAAATCTTCAATAGTATAACTCTTACCACGGAGTAGGTATTTAGCTAGCTCAATTGCGACTTCTCTAATAAAAAAACTCTGGCTTGATTGGAGCTCATGAACTCTCCTATATTCTTGAATTTTAAGTTTGACTATCTGGGCAGTGGCCTGCGTGGAGGTTAAAAATTGAAGATTTTCTTTGATGAATTTTCTCATCCATTCAGCTTTATCCATCGTTGCAATGGAATTATTCAGATAGATGTATTTAATTTTTTGTGAGTAAGCAATTGGGAACCACCCAAACAAAACAGGAGCCTATTGAATTTAATATTGGTAAAGTTATAGAAAACTTTCCAATTTTCTATTGTAAGGAAATTTTCAGCCAATTACATTTTGATATACTAAAGGGCTGCTTAAAATTTCAAGTAATCTAACATTTTGAAAGACCCTTCGCAAATTATGAAAAGTTTCTTGAAAACCCCATTTGTTTTGCATTCTAATAAAATAGAATTGTATCGTAGGCTTATATACTTACGAAAGAATTCATGAATTCCCAGAGTGTATTCATTACTTATTCATTTTACAGTTCCACTCTATTCGACATTTTCTATCTTTTTGTTTTCCTTTCTTTAATTCTAGTAAAGACTACGATCAAAGCTACGCCTATTACCGTTATAATAGCAAAATACTCTGGTGCACGAATTAGCCAAGCAGGATTTGAAGTTAATAAGAATATTAATTCCGATAAGAATACCCCAAACAGGAGGATATATGCAACGAAAGAAGCCCCTCCAGAGCTTCCTGCGTATATTGAGGCAAAGCCGATTACACACGTAATCACCCCAACAAAGAGAACAAGAAAACCTGTTATCAAGTTGTCAGATTGAAACATGATTATCACACCATTTGCTAAAGAAAGAGCAAACGAATCTATGAAGAGACCAAATAAGTAGTGTTTGTCTCTTTTTTTGTTTACCTCCTTAACAAATTTTTCGTAGCTAGTCTTATCATTTAATTTTTGTTGATTGAAAGTTTCAGTAGCTTTATTTAGAAAGTCCCCAATGGACGTATTCATAATTTGTGATTTCCCGCTTATAAGGCTGTTTAAAAAATCACGGGCAGATTCAAATGCATTTTGCAAAGGGTCATTACCTTTGGAGAAAGTTATTATTGATCTTGCGAGCAAACTGATGTAAAATAATAGGGTGGGAAATATGAAGATTAGAGTTTGTACTTGTGAGAGAGGAACAGTTAAAGTGAGTGCCACATAATTAGTAGAGGCGCTTTAATAAAAATATTTCTTTGCTCATTTGTAAATTAGACTTCAATAGTAAACTACTTAGCATGGTTAAAAAAATTTTTTCTGAAATTCTACTTAATTTAGGGAATTTAATGAAATACATCTAATTATGGCAGACAAACTCGATCCTTATTTTGGGTTATAAGTGAAGAAGCCGGTAAATTTTCTGAATCTACTGTATGTATCGGCATTCTAATAAAATAGTTCAAGAAATAGGTGGTAGAAGACATAAGTAGAAATATATACCTCCCACATGTAAGAGTTTTATGGCCAATTCTTTGAAATGTTCCATGTGTGGTGCAAATGGTTTTCACATTTACAAAATCGATGGTGGATATGAAATTGTATGCATGACTTCTGCCGGAAAGAATCACAAAATGAAAATTGTTGGAATTGAAATGGATGAAGTTTCAAGTATTTTGAGATAAATTATTAGTTCGGTATCAGCGAAATACTCTTACTCATGCATTTAAATTAAAATGAGTGTTGTGGAAGAATACTTATGATCAATTATTCCTCCACTTCCTTTGTAAATCGCGTGTCAAACTCAAAACCTCTAATATGCATTTCGAAATTTGGAAAATTGATGTCTAAAATTGGGCCCATCTCATAAAATAGGCCATTTAGACTTCTCATAGAGTGGACTGTTTTTACCACATGTTTTATACTTGACTTGTTTTTATCTAACTCTTCTTGGACAATTCTTTGAATTTGGGGACCAGTACCAGAATAGCCAGATGTAAATGAGTTAAGAAAGACATAAGAATGTAAAGCCACACCGGATGTACTCCACCATCCCTCGTGGTTCAGAGGAGTAATTATGTATCCATGGCTTTTCGTCTTACCCTCGGGTACAACTAATTCTAATACAGTAGCGTGTGGCAATTTGTTGTCTTTGGAACGTGGTAAATCAAAACAACCATAAAGCACCGTTCTAAAAGAGTTTATCACTTCAAAACTCTGGTAAGGTAAATCCATTGGTATAAGATGGAGCAGAAACGAGTTTTCTGGGTCCCCATTAAATGAATAAAGCCTCATCAACTCGAAAATTTCTGTTATATCTCGATTGTCTTCTACCATGGGAATGAAATCTTGAACAAATTTGCTTCCGTAGCGTATTAGTTTTGATATTATGCTATCATAAGTATCCCCCATAGTTCCTAAATTTTCAAGGTTTTCAGCAGTCGTACCGCTGACGCGGATACTTCTGTTATTTCTTTGTTCCATACTTAATCGCTTTTTTACCCCCCTAATATTACCATAAAGTAGTACATGTATAAAGATTTTGACTTTGTAGAAAATGTATACTCAAAAAATGTAATTTCTTACCTGTAAGTAATATTACAGCTACTTTTTGGATAACTTAATATAAGAAACAATAATATACTACCATGCTTGAACTATTGCCATTAGCTTTCCATCACACAACACCTGCTTATGATTTTCTGACAATTAACTTCCAAAATCTTGCTTCAGGAGCTATTCATTATTTCCAAACAAACTTGGAGAACATAAGCACAATCGTAAATAATGTGCCCCAAGTTGGTTCTTCAACACTATCCAGCACGAGCACTTTTACTTGGGGAGCCTTAAATAAGGCCTCTGCAGTCATTCCTGTGGCGGGAACACTCCTGACTATTGCAACAATACCAAGGGACCCGAATGAAGCATTGGGTAAAATCGTGACAGGTAAAATGGAGGATGAATTTTCAGAGTTTTATTACTCAATAGTCTTTTACTGGGATGCCTTAAAACTGAGAATATCGGGATTTAAGAAAACGATAACTCTGCGCAAGGAAAAGGTCAAAAACTGGATAAAATATGGTTAAATGCCATTTATTTCAACATTTTCTTAAGCGCTGCAACTTCTTAAATAATTCCTATACATATATATATTTACTATGATGAAAAGGAAACTGGCGCTGTTGTTTGATGAAAGCCTTACTAAACGAGGTAATCGGTTAGGCTTGAACTTGAGCAAGTACTTTGAGACACAAATTAAAAATTATGTAGCAAATTTTGATGTTATTAATAACACCTATAGTTCTCACAATGTCAATGATATCAAAAAAAAATGCGGAGGGTCGGATTCGAACCGGCGGACCTCCACGGAAATGGACCCTACTAAATCAGTTCCCAGTTGAATGAAAATCACCAACTATCATAAGAGCGGAGTAAAGATCAGCTCCGCTATAAACGAAACCCATAATACCCGTATGTTTTCTGAAATTTGTTTCTTGAGCTAAATACCCCGTCGTTCTAAGTCAGTTAGAAATTGAAAACCTTCTCGGACTATCTTTCAGTTGAACAATTTTTCATAAAATATGAAGGTAAACTAGTATTTTACATGGAATGAAACACCTATTTACATTGCTGGCATATTTATCCAAACCACTTGCAGTATTTAAGAAATGGTGATACAGGAATGATCAGGATCGTAGGTAGAAAGAGCTTTCAGAGTAAACTGTCTGTTGAAAATACCGTTGAAGATGTCATGAGAGAACTGGACCTGAAGGAGCAGAGTTTCGTCTGCGTGAGAAATGGAAGCCCTGTAACGAGGTTTGACACACTGAAACCTTCTGACGATGTTACCTTCCTGGAAATATTCTCAGGGGGATAGGCCAGGAAGAACCTTGCTGTAGAATTTGCCAAGCACCAGAAATTTCCGAGTGCTCTTTGATGGATCTATGATCTTCATTCTTGCCTTGAACTGGTCAATGTTCTTACCAATGACAAAGCCATTGATGCGCTCCCTTACCACTTCCTCAAGCTCTCGCTTCTCTACAGGTATATCAGCGCAAAGCCTGTCACCGCATACATACGGCCCCAGGGCGGTATTTCCACCAGACCATTTCCTGATGAAATCCATTGCATTCTGTGCATCCACAGGAGGCCCGACGTGAACCTTTGTTGCAGGGAGTCTTCCTAACTTGCATTCCACCATTGCCTCAATGTCATCTGAGAGGTCAACCTCAGAGGAAATGGGCATGAATCCATCCTCTTCCAATATCTGGACCAGGATGTTCTTGAACCTGTTGGCCTGGCTGAA
>JAKBQK010000403.1 GCA_021835265.1 Thermoplasmata archaeon | reverse complement strand
GATCTCCTGGGGTGATCTGATAATTTTGACCGGGAATGTGGCAATGGAATCAATGGGATTTAAAACATTTGGATTTGGAGGAGGAAGAAAAGATGTTTATGAACCTGATCTTTCTGTGTACTGGGGTCCGGAGGGAAAGTGGCTGGACGATAGGAGATATTCCGGAGATAGAGAACTTCAAAACCCTCTCGCAGCAGTTCAAATGGGTCTAATATATGTAAATCCAGAGGGGCCAAATGGAAAGCCAGATCCACTTGCAGCCGCAAGGGACATAAGAGAGACGTTTTCCAGAATGGCAATGAATGATGAGGAAACCGTGGCACTCATTGCCGGAGGACATACATTCGGAAAGACTCACGGTGCTGGTCCTGCCTCCAGTGTCGGACCTGAGCCTGAGGGTGCACCCATAGAAGATCAGGGACTGGGATGGAAAAGTACCTACAGATCTGGAAGCGGAGAAGATACGATTGGTGGTGGGCCCGAGGTTACATGGACAGAAACGCCAACAAAATGGAGTGATAACTTCCTCTATAATCTGTTTCACTATGATTGGGAACTGACAAAAAGCCCGGCAGGTGCATATCAGTGGAAGGCAAAGGGTAATGCAAAAACTATACCAGACGCTTACCACAGCAATACATACCATGAACCCACCATGCTTACAACAGATCTTGCATTGCGCTTTGATCCAGTATATGAGAAAATAGCAAGAAAATTTTATGAAAATCCATATGAATTTTCCGATGCATTTTCCAGAGCATGGTTTAAGCTAACCCACAGAGATATGGGTCCCAGATCAAGGTACCTGGGGCCAGAAGTTCCGGAAGAAGACCTGATATGGCAGGATCCTGTTCCTCCATTGAAACACAAATTGCCAGACAGAAATGATGTTAAGTTCATGAAAGAAAAAATTCTCCATTCAGGTTTATCTATATCAGATCTTATCTATACAGCATGGTCTGCCGCTTCGACCTTTCGTGGAAGTGACAAGAGGGGTGGGATAAATGGAGCAAGGATTAGGTTGCTTCCTCAAAGGGCGTGGAAAGTTAACGATCAGGAATTGCTTGAAAGGGTATTATCAACACTTGAAAGGATTAAGAAAGAATTTGATTCAACAAATAACAGTGGAAAGAAAGTTTCAATTGCTGATCTGATCGTTATAGCCGGATCAGCTGCGGTTGAACATGCAGCAGAAAATGGTGGATTCAGGATAGATGTTCCTGTTACACTTGGAAGGAACGATGCCACACAGGAAATGACAGATATAATATCATTCAATGTATTGGAGCCAAAGGCAGACGCTTTCAGGAATTATCTTGATGAAGGAATTCATGGAAAGACAGAGAAAATGATGATTGATAAGGCACAGCTACTCACATTAACGGTTCCTGAAATGACAGTATTAATAGGTGGAATGAGGGTTCTTGGTGGGAATTATAAAAATACAGATATGGGTGTATTTACCAGCAGGAAGGGTGTGCTAAGCAATGATTTCTTTGTAAATTTGCTTGATAATAACATTGAGTGGAAGAAGGTGAATGGAAATGAGAACCTGTTTGAAGGCCATGAGAGGAATAATGGTGAAAAGAAGTGGCAGGGATCAAGGGTTGATCTGATATTTGGCGCACATTCAGAATTGAGGGCAGTTTGCGAGGTATATGCCAGTTCTGATGGTAAAGAAAAGTTTGTAAAAGACTTTGTTTCAGCATGGACTAAGGTTATGAACCTTGACCTGTATTACATGAGTCATTGAATCAGATAAAAACTCAATTTTCCCACTCTATCTAAAAATTGTGGAATGAACTGTAACTGATCGTGGGATAAAAGGTTCATATTAATCAAAAGTTGTTTTCCTATTTTTTATATAGAAATTTTAGAATATTTACTCCTTTAATTTGAAAATGAAAGTTGCGATTAAATCTTTGAGGTTTCAATATAAATCTGACCGCAAAATGGAGTTGATATGCGATTTAAACCTGTCGAAAGCCTTCCTTTTCCAACTTCCTGGAAATTGCAGTCCTTAACTGTGTATACAGCCTCAGTTTCGCTTTCAAGCAGTAAATTACTACCGGATGAATTAATTATGATTTCTTCCTTTCCATCCACATTAACTGGAATTGGTGAATAACAAACAGTGATCTTTTGATTGTTTATTATTGAAGAGACGGTAGGGAAATTCAATTCCATATGTTTAACACTTATCTTTCCATGGAGTAAAGTTAATCTGTGTTCCTTCCAGAATTCTATCCATTTTCTCAAAACTTCCAGATTTTCACTCTTCTGTTCTTTCAGCATTACAGATATCTGTGGTACCGTAAATAGCACGTTTATAAATGCAAAGGATATGTTTTCCATTGAGTCTTCACTGTTCCACATAAGTGGATCACTGTGTACCGGAACTATACCGGATATCAGTCTTGTGCTTAAGGATCTGATCCTGTTTTCTATATGATCCCCTGGACAATCTGCAGATCTTATCATATTGCAATATTGCAGCATTATGGGAGAGATGTATCTCTGCCTGAACTCTATTAACTTCCCATTGGCTGGCCCTAGTGTCTCTTCAAGAAATTCTGGTATTTTCCTGTAAACATCATCCCTGCCATTAGGATCTATTATTGAGTCTATAAAATCAACCTTTAGACCGTCAAAACCCAGTTTTACAAGATAATTTACCCTTTCTTTAATATAATCTGTCGTTTCCTGATCTAAAGGGTTCACTATGCCTGTGCCCCATCCTTCATTGACTCTCAGCAGTTTCTTACTAAATTTATTGAATATTTTTGATTCCTTGCCAATGAATGGAAGTGCAATCCAGACTACGTAATTTAAATTTAATTGGTGTATCCTTTTTACATGACCTACAGGATCTGGAAATTTTGACCTGTCGAATTCCCAGTCACCTGTATATTTATACCCTCTTCTGTTGTCCGATGTCTGCCATCCATCATCTAGAAATACAGATTCAAACCCAATTTTTTTTGCTACCTTAGCTTCTTCCTCCACAGCTTCCTGACTAACATTCTGGTGCATGGAGTACCATGTTGAATATACTATGGATTCCGATTCATTAGGGATAACAGGCTTTGGATAAAATGAACTAACCCATGAGGATGCGGAAAATATGACGTCTGTAATCTCTTCCCCTGATGTGCTCAGGAGAACGCTGAAAGAATCCTGTGATTTTCTTTTTATTTTTATTATGATTTCTTTATCCTCTTCACTTACTCCATAGGATATATTAATGGGGTTGAGGCAGTCTGATATTGCTACAGTGCATGAGTTTTTCCCTTTTTGATTATAGAATGAAATGACTGGAATGTTAATGTTTGGCCTTATCTTCACTTCTCCGTTCCAGTCTGGTTCAAGCCCATTGCTCCTTCCAGAGGTGGTGAACCATGAAAATTGTATATTAATTAGGGGTATGTGTATTTCAAGTCTGCATTCATAAAGTGGCTTCAGAGTATAGATTGTACCATGGAGACTTTCCTTCTTCATGGCTTCATAATTTTCATACAGGAGATATATGCCATCCGAACCGTTTTGTAATTTCATGACAGAGAATTCGAAAAAATAGTAAATAATGTTTTGGTATTTCCTCTAGATAAGTGTTTTTTGGGATTTTTATAGATTTTTCCTCAGTGGTTTTTTGTCTATCTTGCCAGTACTTGTCTTTGTGAATTCCTTTATCACCATATAATCATCCGGCAGCCAGAATTTGGCTATCCTTCCTGATTCAACATATGACTCCATATGTTTTTTCAGGTTTTCAAGGTTGAACTTATCATTTACTGTTATGAAGGCAACAGGCCTTTCACCCCATTTCTCATGACTTCTTCCCACAACTGCAACCTCATTTACACCTGTAGCAGTACTGATAAGATCCTCCAGAACAAGTGTTGGGATGAATTCACCTCCAGATTTTACTGCGTCCTTCTCCCTGTCCACTATTGATATATAACCATAACTGTCAACAACTGCCAGATCGCCAGTGTGCATCCATCCGTTATTCCAGAGTTTTTCTGTTCCTTCCTTATCCTTTACGTATTCCTGAGTTAACCATGGTGCCCTGACTACTATTTCGCCAATTGATTTTGTATCCCATGGAACCTCCTTACCTTCCCTATCAACAACCCTTAGATCAACAAGACTTATTGGTACACCTGTCTTTATCCTGAACTCAGATTTCTTCTGTTCATCCATTTCCATGACTTTCTGTGTATATGTTCCAAGAGTTAGAATTGGAGCGGTTTCAGACATTCCATAACCGGCCACTGTATCGATCCCAATAGAGCTTGCCTTAACTGCAAGCCCTTTTGGAATGGCCCCTCCTCCAACTATGACTTTCAGGTGATTTTCTTTCAACGCCCCGGAAGCATCAGGATTGCTTATGATCATGTATAGGATTGAGGGAACCATGGCACTTACAGTGACCTTTTCCTTCTTCATTATACTGAGAATCAGTGGTACATCGTATCTTCCAGGAAGAATATATTTCATTCCCTTCATTATGGTGGAATATGGAATCCCCCACGAATGAACATGGAACATGGGTACAAGGGGCATCATAACATCACTGCTCTTCAATCCAATGGGCTGATCACTGAGTCCTGCTATGGAAGCCAGTGTATGGAGTACAATCTGCCTGTGTGTAAATGAAACACCCTTGGGAAGACCTGTTGTTCCTGATGTATAGAAAGTTGTTGCGATTGTGTCTTCTGTTATTTCTGGAAGTTTCACAGGATCCTGGCTTTTTACAAGATCATCAAAATTCACAGAAGGTTCTAAAGTATCTGGAATTTTTCCGCTTTCTGAATATACAATCCACTTTCTGATAAAGGAAAACATAGCCTTATTCTGTGCAATAAGCGGTACAAATTCATCCCTTATGATCACATATCTGTCCTCTGCATGCTGCATGGAATAGAATATCATTTCAGGTGGATATCTTATATTTACAGTGTGTATTACAGCCCCAATCATGGGAATTGCATAGTATGCTTCCAGATATCTTGTGGTGTCCCAGTCAATCACAGCGATCCTATCACCCTTCCTGATACCCATTTTTAATAATGAAAATGCAAGGTTCCTTACCCGATCATTGAATTCCTTATATGTTATGTTTTCCCTTCCCTGGTAAGAAATAATCTGGTCAGGATTGTTTCTCACTGAGCTTATCAATATCTTGTCTATGGTCAATTCATACCTGTTTGACATATATTTACATGGACAGGCATGGCTTAAATTTTTCTAGAGATAATAGATACATGTAGAAATTACCCAATACTTTTGAAAATGAATGGAGTAACCTAGATATTGTTAGAGATTACCTGACAGAATGAAATACCGCTTGAGTTTCCAGAAAAATTGATAAATCATAATATCAATAAAGTTTATTAGTAGAAATCATATAAAAACCTTGTGACCGTATTTTCGAGGATTCTACCCCTTATAATAATCTTAATCCTGATCAGTTCCTCAGTCTCTTTCATTTACGAAACGGGTAATGATCCAGGTGTAAGAGTAAATCCTGAATCATATATACCACATAATTCAGTAGCACTGGCTTTTATAAAAAGTTCGGGTTTTAACATTTTAATATTTCACACTAATAATGAATCAGCGGTAATTTTTCAGATTACTCAGATTACCCAATCGGTAATAATACCTCCCTTGGTTAATGCAAACGCTAGTGCTGTAGTATCGAAAGCTTACTGTTATGAAAGTGTTCCAGTATATTCCATTAAAGTATCAGGTAATAATGAAACCGTAAAAGGCCTTTTAATGAACAACATCGGAATTACTGACAATAAGATTTCATTTGCATCCCCAATTCCAGGAGTTATTATTGCAGGCAACCTTTCTGCGATCATTTGCTCTATAAGAGCATCGAATGAACACGGAACAGATAATTTGTTGACTGACATAAATCTATCTGCAGAGTTTTCTTTCGCCTACTATTTGAATTCGACATTAATCGATAAAATAAGCGGAAACGCTACAGATGGAATTCTAACTGCTCAGATTTTAATGAAAAATATTGGGTCTGCGGTAGATCTTGCTATAGGCCTTCAATTTATTCTTGGACATAATTTCATTGTGTTGCCAAGATTCAATAGCGTGATATTGATTACATCTTTAGAAAACGGTTTCATTTTTCTCCAGTATAATATTATTAAAACGGCTTTTTCTATGGAGGGTGCTGTCACTTGATGTTCAGATTTCTTAGAATGATTAAATTCTATTTTCATTATAGTATCAGAACCAGGGCATTCACGTTTATGATATTCCTAAATATTTTTATTGCACTACTGATCTCAATTCTTCTTCTTTATTCTTCGGTTCTCCTTAAGAGTTTCATCCCAGGCAATATAAGAACTTCAACCCTCCCCATAAATCTTCTGGAAAGACTCTTTAATTTTCAATGGGCAAACATTATGATATATATACCGGTCCTATCCTCCGCATTCTTTGGTTCAACTGCAATACCCTATGAATTTGAGAGCAGAAACATATACAACATCGTTTCGCTACCTGTTAGCAGATTTGAGGTTCTAATGTCAAAAATATTTGGTTCAACTATTCTCTCGTTTTTATCTACAATGATCATAGTTGTTTTCCAGCTAATTTTTTTTATAATAGAGTTCAAATCTTTACCTGGAACTACTTTTCTCTATTATATTATTCTCCTTCTTCTTATTACATTTTCTGACATATGCTTTGCAGTCGCTACCAGCACCTTTTTTAAGAAGTCCGGGCATTCGGCCATTGCATTTCTCATCGTTTATTTAGTGATATTTAATATTCTATCACTCATAGCAACCGGATCTGGTGATATAACTCCCATATTCATAAAGACAAATGCTGACAGGATTATTTATAGAATTTTTCTTAATTCCGACCCATATTTCCTTGATTACTCTGTTTCTCTTTCTCCACTGTCGCACACGATGATTGATTATATTTCAGTAATTCTTATTTTATATTCCTTAATATCAATCTTAATTGCCTATCTCGTTTTTACCTTCAGGAGGGACTTCAGATGAATATTATAGAAATTCAATCTCTGAATTTAGAGCTCAACGGGAAAATAGTTCTAAAAATTGACAAAGTTGAGTTTAAATCACCTGGTATTTATGGGATAATTGGACCAAACGGCTCCGGAAAGTCTACTCTTCTCAAGGTATTATCTGGTATAATAGAAAATTACTCAGGAAATGTTTCCATAAATGGAAAAAACATTAAAGAAAACAGAATAGAATGCTCTTCCATCATGGGAAGCCTTATAGAGAATCCAGTTTTTTACTCCTATTCATCCCCTCTTGAATTTATGAAATACATGATTGAAATGAAAGCTGGAAGAAAGGAAAAATCTGAAGAAAAGGCGATTTCTCTTCTTGCCATGGTACATATTGCAAGCAAAAGAAATCAAATGATAGGAACCCTGTCCACTGGCGAACTCAAGAGACTTGGTATCAGCTCTGCACTGGCAGGAAATCCAGGAATAATATTACTGGATGAGCCAACAGAGAATCTTGATGTAATAGGAAAGGATCTAATTGTTAAAATCCTCAGAGAGACTATGTTGACAGGTGAAAGGATAATGCTTGTAACGTCCCATGATTCTGGTTTTATGGAACAGATCTGCGATGAAGTTATATTTTTAAAAGAGGGAGTACCCGTATACAGCATGGAACTGGATCATAGAGAGAAGATTGAAGTTCATTTTCTGGACATCAATGAAGCAAAGAAAATACCAGACAAATTTAATGTTATAGAGAGAGGCAGTGATTACATTATAATTGAAGGGGACCCCAACCCGTTTATAAATTATGTAGCCACAAACAATATAAAAATAAGGAATATCAACAAAAAGAGTGACTTAAATGATAAGTATAGGGAAATTTTTGATGATTAAATCATTGTATTTTCATCAGTGAGTATCTGTTCCGCCATGGACTTTGTGAAGGTGCTATGGGTTTCTGTAGAAGCAAATATGAGCATATAGTCCCCATTCACTCCGATTAATACAGAGCTGTTAGATACTGGTGTCTTGGTTTGCACATAATTTCCAGTGGTTGAATTGTATACGTAATTGTAATTATAATTCGTTGTGTTTTGAAATACAAAATGCCAGCTGTCATAAGTGGAGGTCACAAGATTGCTGGAGCCTGTATTATTCTTTGTAAATAAATCATAAAGTGCTGCAGGAGCATCACTACTTGAAAACTTTACCATTGCTAATTCAGTTAAGTTTTTCTTCACGAGCATTTCCTTTGCGTAAACAGTCGTTACCTTTCCTATAGTATTGTTTAAAAGTGTTAGGTTTGTCTTGGAAATACCGGTTGTTCCAGTCATGTTGATGTACTGACTCAGCAGTTTTGAGGTATCGTTAAGATTAACTGTTACCTGAGATTGTGTCCTGTAATGAAGTCCAGTAATTGTATTCACCTGGGATGCACTCACCAGAATAGGACTCACTGATACAGATGAAGCTGATTTGATATCATTAACCTGGTTGGTAAGAATCTTCTGGAATGCAGTATAACCTGTGAATGAGGGAGTGAAATAGATTATCAATATATTGTATGAGGAGTAATTTGCAATCAATCCCTCCAGATGCCAGTAGTTATTGCCAGAACTGATAGAGTAATGTAAAGAGGCAAAAACATAGTTACTTCCACTTACCGTGCCACTTTTATATGAAAAATTCTCTGAATTTGATGAGGATAAACTGGAATTTGCCTGTTTCAATTCAGCGTTCAATGTGCTTACTATAAATCCGGGTGACGTGCCATTAACAGCGTGCCCAAAAGTTACCACCGCAAATCCATTGTGTGGGGGTACGTATATACCAATTTGGTACGTGTTGTAAGTGATATTGTTATAATTGAGAATTGAAAAAGGACTCGGTATCTGTTTTCCGGCTAGAAAATCTTTTGAATGAATCGCCATACTTACAAAAGGCAAGGTTGTAGCCTGTCCGCTTACAAATGAACTTGCGTTTAAAGATGAACCTGATGCCCCCGTGAGCATTGACCACTTACCTCCAAGCGAACTTGAAACTACACTGGGGCTCACAACATTCGGTGCCATCGCTTCAGGAGATGTTTTTGATGGCGGGCTGGTTGAAACCAATTTTCCAAATATCCCTGTTTCATACATCACACCAACCGCAACGAATAATATTACTACCACAACAACTATCGCTATTGTAGATTTTTTTCCCATGAATAACCATGGCTAACCCTTATAAATATATTTCTTAACGTTGAATAAAAAAACTTCAATAATTAATAGGATTAAAGATGTTTGATTTTAGGTAGAGAGTTTGACTATGTGGCTTTCAATAATATTTTATGCTGGTTGAATGAAAGGATTGAAAACTCGTGAGGAATAAAACTTCAGGGAGATAAGATTTTCTGCATATTTATTGTGTCGTGCGA
>JAKBQK010000430.1 GCA_021835265.1 Thermoplasmata archaeon | reverse complement strand
GTTTCTCCCTCTGCCATTTACAGCCATAAGTAAAGCATAGGTTTTTCTTGACTGCTTAAAAGGTACTTCGTTAGATACATTTCGCCTACAGCAATGTGACCTGCACGTTGATCTCCATCAGTGAAATTTCTTTTCATTCGTCCAGCGTATTTTATGATGTATGAATCTTTAATTATAGTCGATCTTTTTCGAGCAAAGTCATCTAAATCCTTATACCTAGACCTAAAAGCATCAGAATATATTTTTTCCATCTCTTGGAGTTTGTCATCAATAAATTTCCGAAGTGAATGCTCACATTTTGAGGAACGTACCAATTTCTTTACTTCATCGAGGTCATTTAAAATAAGATAAGTTCCTCTTTCTATCTTAGACGCGGAAACTGCCATTCCATAAAGGTCTGGCTGAATCTTATAAGAACCGTTTCTTAGGTAATATACACCTATAATGCCTGATTTAACAGCACCTAGAGCATGGTGAAATCTTTGATACTGGGCGTTTCCAGACGAACCAGTATTAAGAGCATCAGTTGCTTCTATTGCGATTATGGGAGTTAGCGGCACAATTCTATTGTCATAAGGGTTATACCAATCTCCAGCTTTAGCCCAGCAAGCATCACAAGATCCGTATTCTACCCCATCAATCCCAAAAGTCAGTCCACCATGTTCCCCGAATATTATCTTGTCGTCCTTACTTGATTCTGGATAAATTATGAGACGATAATCATCATATACTCTGCCAACCTTGTCTACAATTTCTCTTTTAACTAAAGCGTCACTTGATTGGGCCATTTTATTGCACCTCTTCTATTTTTTTCAATATATCGTCGTAAGATAGATTATTCACAAATCTTATCACGTCTTCGATGCCATTAATTCTTTTCTTATTGCGTTCTAGATAAAAATCAACAAATTCATCGTTGGTTAGATTTGCAATAAGATAATATTTTACGTAATTTGTGAGCCAATTTAGGTAATGAGTCTGAATTTTCTCATTAGAAAGGTCCCGTCCACTTATAGGACGAATCAAATTAATTCGATAATCCTCCCCTATTGTGAGAAGTCCGAAATCATCATTGGAAGGGGCAGTTTTAGATGGATGAATTTCATAGGCACTATTAAAAAAACCAGTTTTTAAGTACTTCCGTAGTTGGCCCTCCATAATTTTGGTGCTAGTTTTTGCTTCCCCGACAATAATTTTATCTATGTCAGAAATTATTCTTACCCCTCTTCTATCGCCAAGTCTTATCATGGCCAACTCTAGTAAGTTAAATTTTGTAAGAGGTATGCTAGACCGAAGTATGCTTTGTAACTTGAACGCACCAAAATCTGGAGTGCCGTTAATTGCAGATAATGGGATTTGTGTTTCTACCATGTAATCAAATTGTTTGAACACTTCACATGCTATGTATTCCATGAACGGTTCCATACCGTTACCATTTTTGGAAATTTCTATTCTTTGTATTATAAAATCGGTCTTGGGTCGATCGAGAATAGGCAAGGAATCTGACAATCTATTCTGAAGTTCATAATCATAGTTGAACTCAACAGGAACTATGATTTTCTCACCCTCAAATAAATACTTCTTCGCCTTGGAAATCATCACTGGAGTATTTTTCAACGTGGTTTTATCAAACAACCCAGTTACAAATTTATAATTTAATGCAGAATAAAATACTTTCATCAACCCCTTCGGAGTGTACTGAAAAAATGGGTCATCCAAGTAACCTGCGCCAGTTATGGATGAATAAACGAAAGCGCTAAAAGGGTCCATAACAACACCTTTACCAAGCATCGTTTCTATTTTTTTAAGTCCAAAATTCCTTTCCATTATGTTGACGAAGTTCTCAGCATCAATTTGCATTTTTAATATCCTCAACCCCTTTTATTATGTCTTCTAGACAAAGCTTTGATAAGTCCACTTCATAATCATTATAGTAGATTTCGTAGATTAAGTTTACAATTATATTTTCGTAAATCTTTGGACCTTTTTCTTCAAAATCTGATTTTTTAATATTCTTGAGAAAATCATCTAGGTTGTATTCCTCGTATCCCTTTGACTTATAACCTCCTTTTTTGAAAGTTAAATAAATATCAGCTTTTGGTGAATAGCTCGCCCAGTTCTTATTATATGAATTCCCAAGGGTATCTTCAATTTCAATGTATTCGAGGGTGAATTTGTACTTCTTAAATATGTTTAAAATACCATGCCAGATGCTTAAGTCCTTATTGTGAAAACACAATGTCAAGAATTTGTCTTTTTTTAGAATTCTTTTTGCTTCTTTCACAATTTTATCTAAAAGCAAAAAAAATTCTTGTTTCCCCTTATTCTGAATAGGATTAATAATAACTTCTTCCTTTGTATCATATGTATTATTTAGCCATGCGTTCCAAACGAAAGAAAGTTCAGAATATTGTATTGCTTCACCGTAAGGTGGATCGGTTATGATATAATCTACAGATCTAGTGGGTATTCCAGTGTGGACACTGGACTGATTATATAGTTTGTAATCCCCGAGTTCAATCTCTTTAATGCGTTCTTTGAGAATCTTCTTAGCTTTTAACACTTTAGATACTCTATCTTCAAATCGCGTCCAAGGGTTCTCTTCAATGTAATCGTCTGGAATCCAATAATTATTTACTCCCAACGGTCGAACATTTTCTCCTTTTAGTTTACTTGCATGAAGAACAGTGTTGGAAAATGCCAACAAGAAGAGTTTCCTGTACTTTAGATTCAATGAATATAGAACATGAAGCAAATAAGATAAAAAATAAAAGTTCCTGGGTGTATACATATCAGCAATGTTTTTAATTCCTTTATAGGAAAATCTATCTTTGTAAAATTTCTTAGGAAAGCTTATATCTGGATACCAAAACGTTAGATCACGCGGTTGGAAAGATTTTCTTAACTGTTCTTTATCGACTAATAACTTTGTTTTCGTTTTTTCTTTACCACATTTTAGGCAATAAAAATACCCATAGATGCTGTCACCGAATTTTGGGCCTATATTCAAATGGTCCAACATAAGAGGTTCGTTGCAGTTTTCACACTTCGTATCAGCAAGGTAAAGATCGTTTACTGTGTTTTCCACGCACTTTTTAATTTCTAATAATTCATGCTTGAACTCACTTTCATCAAAATCATGAAAAATGGTATTTTCTGTGATGAAAATGCTCATAGGATTGAGGTCGAAACCAATGAAGTTGCGTCTAATGATAATGGATTCTAAGGCAGTTACCCCACTACCCAAAAATAAATCAACCACAGTATCTCCTATTTTAGAGTATTTTGTAATCGAGTTTCTTATTGGACGCCATGGTTTTCGAGCCCAATATTTATGTACTTCATATATAGCTGAATATTTCTTAGAATCTTCATTGAAATCATCCAGCATTGAGGATTGTTTGATAGTCAGTTCCTTAGCAATCATCTCTACTCCTTCCTAAATATTAAGCAATAGTGATGTAGTATATTCGAAGCCCACGAGTAAGGGTACGCATAGGGAGAAAGACCGACCTTGTCTTGTATCCATATTTTCTCATCTTTCAGTTCGTATTTCTTAGAGAGATTCTTTGCCAAATCCCATGCCAAAGGATACATCTTTTTCCCTTTCTTAACATTTTTTATCACGATTACTGTGTACGATCCAAACTTCATTAAATCAAAAATGTCAAAATATATGTTGGACAAAGTATCCAAAAAAACTTCATAGTCTTCAATATTACCAAGATCAAAGTATGAATTTGAATACTTCACATCAAAACCTCTGCTTGAACGGGAGTTTTCAAAATTGTCTGTACTTCTATTCAAGACATCCCAATAAGGCGGAGATGAAATGCAAAAATCAAACGAATTGGGTTTGTAGAATTGCTTGATGTTTCTTGAATCATGATTAAAAATATTTTGGCTGAACTGAATGGCTCTATTCTTCGAAATTTCAAAATATTTTGGATTAACTTCCATACCGTAACCGATTCTTCCTGTCCGCTTGCACGCTTCAAGCGTTGTTCCTATTCCAAGAAATGGATCCAACACCGACATTCCTTCCTTTGTGAAGAAGCGTATGAAATCGCTTATCATGGTTGGCGAATATGTGGCAGGATGCTTTTCTAATCCTATAGATAAGTCTTTTTCTTCCTTCAAATCACTAGGCAATGCATTAAATATGAACCAACTGCAAGTAAACTTTGTCCATTCTTTTCCTGTCAAATGATTTAGTTTGTTATTTAAGTCATATGGCCCTTTTTCAATATCTAAAATAATGGAGTGAGCTTTTTCTAAATTTCCTGTTGTTTCAAACAATTTTACCTCATTCCATCTTTCGCGAAAGTTACTGGGTATTTCGTCCCAATATTTCCCGCGAATTACATTCAACTTCTCTTTTGCTTTAAGATTCTTGACCGGGGAGTTCACAGGAATTATTTGGCGATTTTCTCCTCTCTGATAGAAATAAACTTTAAATTCTCCAGAGAAATAATTACCCAAACGAGTCATTTTACTAACTTTTTGTGACATGAAGAATATTCAATCTATAATGCTAATACTTAAATAAAACTTTGTTCGAAATCACCAGAAAACTCAACTCCTCTCTTTTGGAATCGTATATTTGAGACTGCCTTTATGGAGATATTGGTTGTAAAATTGTTCACAGTTTATACATTTATGCCTGTGTACCTCATATTGACCAAAGGACCAGATCTTATAGGTCTGCGAATTATCCTCTTTTTCACATATGGGGCATTTAAATGCTGTCATATATGAAATAATCAGGTCACAAAGATATTTAAATTTTGATTGTCATCATATTTTAGAGGATTTCCAAAAACTTCCATCGAAACCTTTTCTCATGACATCATGATCAATATGCATGAACCTCTACCACACCGGATTATCCGAACTGTACAAGGAGATTGAGGCACTTGGCGATCCCCTTTCTGGGACAGGGGATCGCATTTACTTTGAGAGGATCAAGCCAATACTCTTAAATCTGTATGAGAATGATACAGTTAAAGGTGAAAAACCAAATTATGATCCCATTATGATGGTGAAGATACTGCTTCTTCAACAATGGTACAACCTCTCCGATCTCCAGACAGAGAGATAAGAGACGGGATATCATTCCTTAATTTTCTGGGATATCCTGAGAAAATACCTGATCGGAATACAATCTGGTATTTCCGTGAACGATTATCAAAAACATGAAAGGATCGTCTCGTTTTCAACGAGATAAGAGACCAGATCATGACGAAACGAATAAGGATAAAGAAGGGCAATATGCAGGACGCTTCCTTCATCGAAGCAGATAAGGGAGAATATGGAAAGCCAAGGGGAGATGATGCAAAGACCCGCAGATCTAAGGATGGATCATCGGCGACAAAGAATAATGAGAAACACTTCGGCTACAAGGCATATACCCTTGTGAACGAGATCAAGATAATAGAAAAATTATCAGTAACGCCTGCCAATGTACATGATTCACAGATTGATCTAAGTCTTCCCGGAATCATATGTTACCGGGATAAGGGATATTTTGGATCCGAATGCAAGGGTATCAATGGCACATGGATCGGTCGGTGAGAGGTCATCCACTTCCGGTTAAGAGCATACGCAGGAATATCAGAATATCTAAGATCAGATCGGCAGTGGAACATCCCTATGCATTCTTCAAGGGTATGTTCCATTTCTTCCATGTAATGGTAACGACGGTACAGAGAGTGAGAGTGAAGATATATTTCACTGCAATGTGCTACAACCTTGTAAGGGCAAGATTTCTTGACAGGATAGCGTAAGCCATCGAAATTTAGATAAAATACAGGGAAAAACATGGTGAAATTCACCGTGTTTCCATAAATTTCTGGAATGATTGGCTGATTTTACAATGTTCAGGAAAGGCATTGGGCTATATCGAGTGGTTTTGGGAAATCCTAGTATATGCTCACAGGATATGCTTAAAGAGGAACTTGATTCCGTCGTTGATGAGTATGACACCTTACACATCCTAATCGATGGAATGGCTCTGGAGGAAAAAAGGAGATACTGAGCAGAAGAAGATAAGGGGAGAACTCAAAAACGATCAAGTATCAGAAACAAGACATCAAGGTCTCCTCTGTTGTCAAGAATGCCTAAGATTTCAGAGCTTAATGCACTCACTGATTCGCATCTGGAAGGGAATCTTTACATCTCTCGTTATGGTAAGCCAGTTGTATTCATCAATGATCTTTGCCTTCGTCTTCTTGTAAAATTCCGTCCCATCATACTTCGAAAGTTTTTCCAGCAATTCATTCAATGCAGATACTGAATTGTCACTTAGGACAGTTAGAAAACGCTCGCTCTCTTCCCTCATAAATTCTACGTATATCTGGGTACCTTTAGCGTATTTCTTTCTATGTTTCTCTAAATAGTCTTTAAAATCTTTAATTATTTCGCCATCCCACATTATGAACGTTTCAGGACAAAGCAAGTGGAGTGTCTTGGCAGTAGCAGTAGGGCCAAATCCTTCTATATTGATAAATTGATTGTAAAGGTCTTTAATGTCACTTTCTGTAACCTCATGAAGCGGGACTTCAAGAAGAGAGTCTATTCTGTCAGCGTTCTTCTTAATTTTTTCAGTTAACTCTCCGCTTATTGCACTTGGAACACCTTGTGTATGCCATTTGTGAAGAAACTCTATTATAACGTCCCCCGGTTTAAAATCCCCTTCTTGTTTCTTTTCGTCAAAAGGTCTATATCCATCAAGTTTCCTCATATATGTTACATAATCTTCATCATATCCTGAAGTCAGTGTATACAGTACGCTTGCCCATTCTATATCCCTCAAAGTTGGGGTTTCCATCAATGTTGCATAATGTTAGTGTTCATAACGTCTTCCATATGCTCATACCCCTTTCCTTACTTCAACTTGTAACGTTCAGACAGCATTTCAATTTTTGAAGCGTGGACCCTTGGATTTGATTACGGTTTTGTTAGCCAGGCATCGCATTTTAAATGATTCCCATACTACACTCTCAACAAAACAATTCAGTCAATTTGAGGCATGTCACACTCAAGAGGAAATTCTTCCAGTATTTATTGACTCCTAGTGGCTCCTGGAGGCATTCTTTCCCCTTTCATGAAATTTTTCTCATCTGGTTAGTCCTATTGTCTCTTACACCAAATTCTGGATACTACCATCGACTTCTGGAAAAACAGATGTTGAATTGTTGCGATCCGTATAAAATCCCATTTCCTTGATTCTGCTGTGGAAATTTTGTGGGGCAAGTCCTGATTAAACGTTCTTTTTGGATTGTGAGTTTGTCCATATCTGCTTAAATGATCTATTCTTCATCATTTCTTTTGTTTTTTAACTGCTTGTAGATCAGACTAAAGAGATCATCTACCAGGTTTCTCTTCAGGTCCTTGTTGTCGTTCAGCTTCTTATAGAAATCAAAATGCTGGCCTACAAAATCAAGGAGTGTCTGGTCAAACATCTCGATAAATGAAGAAAACCATTTGATACCTTAACCTGTTAAATTTTAAGGCAGTAAAAGGCAACAGACATTGGAATTAACCACTACACTCTTAAACTAAAAGTGGAGTGCAAACGAAGGAAAAATGAATTTCAAAAATGCATACAGAAACAGTAAAGTAAAGGATTATCAAACGGTTTAATACACTTTTAGTCGTGAAAGTGTGCCCTTAAGTGACAGGGCTATAGGACTTATACATTAAGAGGCGGATTCCCTTAAAACGTTTAATTAAAAAATTATATAATGCAATCACAGACCCTTTAAATTTCAAGAAAATCTTAATAATAGACTCTTACGTTTTTGCGATCTGGACTATATATTATTTTGATCGAAAATGATCAGATCAATCCCATACATAGATTCGTGATCAGATCAGTTTTTTTAGTATTATATAGAGACGGACAAATATTATATTTAGAAACCTATTTGATATATAATGAGCCAGACGATAAGCGCAGTGCTTGATGACGAGACGTTAAGAAACCTCGCAAAAATAAACCCTGAAAACAGGACGGAAGCCATTAGAATATGCTCTAAAGGATATTTAGATTCTCTCGATCCTGATACACCAGATTGGTACTTTTCCAGAGAGGAAATCACTCCTCAGAACGTCTATAAGTTCCTAAGGTCAATAAGACACAGCAAGGAGGTAGGACGCTATGCCAATGGAATTTTCAGGAAGGCGGATGATCGAACCCGACTATACATTGCGGAAATGTGCGATCCAGAGAGCCCTATTTACATTGAGGAAATCGCAGAATCTCTCAAGGATCAGATTGAACTGCATGACACTCGAAAGGAGCTGGAAATCTCTAAAAACGACCTCAGAAAGATAAAGGACGAGATATCGGAAAGGTCAGAGGCTTTACGGGAACTTGAAGGTAAAGAATCTGAACTAACTCAAAAGGTTAAGGAAATGAATGAGGAAATCTCAACATACAACAGCGATATGTATAGGATAGGTACATACAAGCCGATAGACGCACTAAAGCAGATCCTTGATGTTCTCAAAGTGTTGGGAGATAATAAACTGCCGGATAGAGACGAGATTATCACCAATTATAAGATATTAGCTGAGGTGAGGAAGGCAAGAAACACCGCTCAATCGCTGTGGGATCACTACAACAGTTTTGATTCCACAAAGATAGGAGACATCGCAGAGAGGCAGAGGGTGCAGAATGTGCAGGATCTTGAGATTCTGGAGGATAAGAATTTCAAAAAACAATTTTTAAAGCTTATAGATGGAATAGAAGCGATCAAGCCCGCAGAGGAACAGCAAGCGGAGTGGATTGTACGTGGCAATTACTGGATCGATGCGGATGACTATTACAAACTCTCAAAAACTGTCCTTAAGATCGGTGAAATCATGAAGGAACCTAAGGGAGGAAATGAATGAAAAAGGTTTACAATATGGCTTATGAAGGCGGAAAATGTCCTCTCGGCTACGAATATGTTGAGCCATACAGCCGAGATGGGATCCATGTTCACGGTTATTGCAGAAAGATAAACTCCAGGACAGCAAGGAAAGAAGCGAAATACTACGAAAATCTGGATAACGAGAGAGCTGAGGAGAGGCAGGACTTCTGGTCTAATTTTTGAACCTGTGTAGAAATGAAGAGTTATCGTATTCTGATGAAGAAAGGCTATCTTAAGAAGCAGAGAGATGGCAAAGAATACGTTCTGATATGTATGATCTGCAATAAAGAAGTTGGAACTCGTCACTTCTTCTGTCAACATAGAGACATTTACAGAGAAGTCATAGCAGAGTGATCAGATCAGTTTTACGATTTAATTTTTAGGGTTTGAAATGAAAGTCATAATGGGGCTGACCGGATTCGGACCGGTGACCTCCCGGTTATCAGCCGGGTGCTCAAACCATGCTAAGCTACAGCCCCAATTTTCAGCCATGATTTTTAAAGGAGTAATAAAAGTTTCTAAGCTAACG
>JAKBQK010000477.1 GCA_021835265.1 Thermoplasmata archaeon | reverse complement strand
CATTTATAGCATATACAAAATAATAGAAATTTTTATAAGGTGTTAATAGCATTCCTCAAAATGGTATTAATCAAGGAAGTCCTTGTTGGAAATTTTAGAAGTATCATGGGAGAAAACCAAATCGAATTAAAGGACAATCTAACTGCGATTGTTGGAAAGACCGGGACAGGAAAAACTTCTTTTTTAAAAGTTATTAGTAGTTTCAATAGAAAATACGAATACCAAGAATCTGAGCTCCCAAATGCATCAAAAATAAAGGAAGATTACACTAACAACAGAATAAAACCAGAAGAAATAGTGATACTCAAATTAACATTTGAATTCGAAAACGATCTTCCAGACGTAATCAAAAGTGCCATTGGATCAACTGACCATCTTACAGTTGCAAGATATTTCGACGGCCATTATGAAATTGAAAATGGAGATAAAACACTGAAGGAAGGAACCCAAGATTTTCTTGGCACTCTAAAACAATTTAGAGATATTATTGCTATGTTCAAAAATGATATTGAGAAAGCACAACAAAGATTGCCGCAGATCCAAAGTTCTAAGGCAAATATTAATAATTACTTGGATCAATTTTTAAATTCAGATTTCAAAAATCCTACCGAGATTGAATTAGCAATTCAAACACTTCAGAACAATCTAAATCCTATACCTAAGGATGGTCAGTTTCAAAATGAGATTAACTCGAGAATTAATGCACTAAAGGCGGCTAGGGATGCAACTATTCATGCTATTTCCAGTGACCCTGTCATTAAAATTTTGAACGAATTACCCGAATTTACATTTCTATCTGATCCGTTTACATTGGAAGAGAGATTTTCTGCAGACGACTTCATCAAAGAACCGAAAAAGTCTAAGACTTTCTATTTTGCATCAGTTTTGGGAGGCTTAACTCCTAGCGGGATTCAAAAGGTGAGAACTCAACAGTTTCAAGAAAGGACAAGTTATTTTGATTCAATATCGAGAGAGCTAAGTAAAAAGGTAAATGAATACCTAAACTTGGGTTACGCCTTTAAGGTGGCAATGAGCGATGATGGATTATTCGGTTCAGAGCTAGTATTAATGGTGGAGGATAAAAAAACTGGAAGTACCATTTCTGTAAGTGAAATGAGTGAGGGACAAAAATGGTGGGTAGCCTTTTATCTTTATATGTCTTATTTAAGTTCAATAGGTGAAAAGGCACGGGTACTACTATTAGACAATCCAGCCACAGCCTTACATGACGAAGGAAAGGGAGAGGTACTTAAATTCCTTCAAAAGATGACTGAAAATGAAAAATTGCAGATTATTTATGCAACTCACGAGAGAGCTCTTATAGATCCTTGGAGACTAGATAGAGTTCTTCTCATCACTAAAAGTGAAAAAGGTACAATTGTCAAGTCTTTGCAACAGGAAAACCGGGGTGATTTATTGGAAAATGTCAGGCGACATATAGGATCACCTGCCAAATATTCGTTGTTTGGGGCTCCATACAATATATTCTTTGAAGGAATATCAGATCTTAATTATATTTCTGCCTTCAATGAGCTTCTTGACCTAAAAAATGAAGATCATTTCGACAAAGATGTTTACTCGATTAATTCAGTAAATGGTATAGACGAAAGCGTTCACTTTAATGCCCTTCTCAAGGCCTTTAAAATGGACTATGTAATTGTGCTTGATAGCAATGCGAGCAAGATCGATGAAATTAGGAGGAAAGTTGGGGAAGATGATTACCAAAATCATTTTCTAGAGATTAAGGAAATTATAAATCGCGAGGGGGACATCGAAGATTTGTTTAATGAAGTAACATATTACGAACTCTTCAAATTAGCATACCAAAATTTTCTGAGTGAATTACCAAGCAAAGACGAGATGATAAACTGTCATGGGAATCATAAGATTGTTAATGTATACAAGGAGTTCTTCAAGAAAAAAAATTCTGATTTTGACAAGGTACTTGTTTCGTACCAATCATTCAAGATAATCAATGGGGAGGGAGATTTCTCTAACAAGAATCTGGAAGACACTCTTAAAAACTTTTCAAAATTGATAGCCTTAGTTAAGAAAAAATTCAGTTCCATCCCGCGCCCTAATTGATATTTTGCTCATTACTAATTTCATAGTTAACTTTTGTGGTAAAACTTAACGGGACTTATATATTCTTCAATATGATTAACAGAGCAAGGAGTCTCAGATCAAACACAGCACAGCAAAAGAGATATTTTATATAATTAAACCATGAATGTAGTGAAGAGGTACAAATCTGGCAAACTCAGTATATAAAATTTACACTGCCGATGTGATTCCATTTTTTGTTATAGTGGTGTTCTTCATTGTCGGCCTTTTAGTTAGAATATTTTTTTGGAAATGCAGTGTTGTTTCTTGCTAACTCCGTGAATACACCCTGGGGAATAATCACGTCTAACTTTGTCTTTGACGGCTTCCAAAACATGGAAGCTATGCTTCTTTTTCTAGTATTTCTAGATCTTACAAGCGTGTCATTCAAAATTAAACTTAGAAATGGAAGATATATAGCCACATTAGTAAGTATGTTCGCAGGAGGCATTACTGCGAACTTTTTGTGGTTTTATGAGATGTTGAGAAGTGGGAGCACTGTTACCAGTGCCGGCCAGTCAGGGGTTGTCTATGCATTCTGGGGCGCATGTTTTTCCCTGTTCCTCTTAGATACCATAATTATTATAATAGGCAAAGGAGTTAAATTAATCAGAAGAAATTCCTCTCAAATTGAGGCACTTAAGTCAAGCTCGAAGAGGTTGAGATGGATAGGAGGCGCCTGCTCTGTTGTGTTCTCAATAATCGTATTGGCGGATTTGTATGATGGACAGAGAGCATTTTTTTCAGAGCTCCCTCACATTAACTATTTCGTACATATAGCAGCATTTTTTAGTGGAGTGTTAATTTGTGCTTTCATTTACTTGCCCATATTAATTAGAAACATACTCAAAGTTAAGCCCATTACGACCGTTCAGTTATAGAAAATGCATGTCCAAGTAGCGAATTGACACGGTAAAAAAGAACAAATTATTGGGCGTTACAATAATAATGGATGACTTAATCAAAGTCAACGTTGGCAAAAATTTATGCCATAGCAATGGTTTCGTACAATGAGACAAAATGCCTGAAGAAAAGAAGCGTTCTTCGAACGACCAAAGGTCGGATGCCTTCAATCCAACGTCCAGTGATTCTAGGGCAAATGCCAATAACAGGAGCAACCAGATGAATCCGAATAATCCGGCTTACAGATCTTCAAGGAAGGGGAGAAGGTAATTCTCACCATTCTATTTTTTAAGGCCATTGTTTAGAATGACAAGATAGATTAATTGAACACAATCCGAAGTGGACTGTTGAATTCAAGATCTATAACCCCGCTGTTATGGGGGCTAGCTCGGAATGTGATCACCAACTGGTTCAGGTTTTTTGCCGGGAGATAGACATTACCGGAATCATTTGATTGGTAGTTTGTGCTGAAAAGAGCCTTTCCAGGTCCGGACGCTTCCCATGCAGATACGCTCATATCTACGGTTTGATTCTGCACAGCACCAGAAACAAACAATGAATATACCACGGTTATGTTATTGGCCGAGAATGGCTGTGTGTTAATCAAAACCGTGTTATTTGGCAGCATCTGGATTTGAGTAAAACTCTGGATAATAGTTGAGCTTGATCCTTGGGAAAAACCATTTTGATTTCCCAAATCCTTACCCTGATTGAGGCCAAGTTCATAAAATCCAATAGAGGCAGAAATTAATGCAACGGTTACTACAGTGGCAATGATCAGATCTCTTTTCCTCCACATAGTCTAAAATTATTTTCATACTATATAATATTAACGAATCCGTCAGCTCAGATGTAACTCTTAAGCTCTATTCTTATAGAAAGTCATTAGGGCAGAGAACATATGGTACACCATATACAGGTCCTATGCCTGTGCAATTGGCCTAATGGTAATAGCGTACAATATCATGGTCATGTCAAATAAAGAAACAAGGGGATAAACATGGGAAGATAATGAGAATCTTCAGTTGTTAAAACTTGAAACGTTATATAAGAGGAGCATAATGGAAAATAAAAAAAGAACTAGAACTGAATAAGCAAGAAAACCTAAATTTTCCTGTTAACTTTTCGGCTAAAACTTAACGGGGTTTATATACTGTTCTCAAGGATCCATATGGCCATAAACAAAAATTCAATGCAAACCGTTAAGTTTTGATGGTAATTTAACAGATGCATTGAGATCCATTGTAAGATCTTCAGAAAAGTTTCAGGTGAGAATTCTAAGGCCAGTTGAATTTGAAATTATAAGAAATGCCATGGATCCTGATACAAGGACAATATGCACTTCACTCCTCCTTACAGGAATGAGATATGCTGAATTGCAGAGATTTAGAGAAAATCCTGATTGGTTAGATGGCAAATTCGTATTTCTCCCAAGGGGTTCAATGCTCAAGGTAAAGGCAAAGCAGAGGGAAAGAGCAATAAGACTATCAGATATGGGGAAAACTCTTCTTCCTGATCTTTTCCAGGTTCCTCATCCATTACCAGATCTCCCAGCCCTGGACATGAAATTGAGGAGACTCTCAAAAAGGATCCTAGAGGGAACTCCAATAAACAACAAATCTTTTAGGAAGACATGGGAATCATGGCTTGTGTTCTATTATCCCGATAAGGCACTGCAGATTGCATTAAGCCAGGGTCATACAACCACAACCCAGTATGAGCATTACCTGAATATTCCATTTGAAGAAGAGGACAGGAAAGAGATGAGGAAATGGGTAGAGGGGTGGATATAAATGTCTTTTAAAGACCAAGATAATACGGAGATTTGTGACTGGTGCAATAGATTTTATATTCTGTTGGAGCAGCAAATTGAAGTTATGATGAATCAGAACTTATTCACTAAAGATTTCCCAGAGCCTTGTCCAGATAATAATCAGTTATCATGCGGCTGCGATGTGAGAAGAATGAAAAAGGTTTTTTTTGGTGAAACAGGAATGAATTATGAAGAAATAACAAGTAATCCAACCGAAAGAGGCTTATTCTTTTTAATCGAGTTTCTGTATACTCACTCTGCGGAGCCCACTGCTGAAAGATATCACTCCTTTTTCGGACATAATGATGTAGCAGATTTTTCAATTGAATCAGGACAGGAGAACTTTACTAAAGAAATTAATTCTCTGTTCAATAAGTTGAAAGTTCCTTTTCAATTAAGTTCTGGGAAAGTTATAAAGATGGGAAACGAAATTTTTGAAAAGTTAATTGATCCAAATATCTTCAATACAAGCGATGAAATAACAAACAAACTGCTTAAAGATTCAATCAATTTTTTTAAAGAAACTGATAGGGGTAACCGATCACTAGCTCTGGAGAAACTATGGGACAGTTGGGAGAGAATAAAAACTTTGGAAGACTCTGACAAAAAAATTGGAGTTGAAAAACTATTAAAAAATGGAATAGCTAATGCTGAGCTTCGTGAATATATTGAAACGGAAGCTAAAACTTTGACAGATATTGGAAACCGCTTTCAAATAAGGCACTTTGAGAAGGATAAAATAAAGCTTAATGATGAAGATGTGGATTACCTATACTATAGACTATTCAACTTAATCTTGAGATTGTTAATGGGAACCAATAGAATTACACAATAGTAAGGCTTGAGTTATTCTTCTTATGTCCAAAACTCATGGAAAACCTGAAAATAATAAGATTAAGGGGCAAGTTCTTTAAGACCATAGACCAGAGATTGAAGATCTCAGAAAAGAAGGATCCAATGAATGCCTTCATGCTGGCCATCCTTGGAGCTGCAGCTGAGTTTGAACGGGAACTAATTTCAGGAAGAGTTCGAGATGGAATGGCAAGAGCAAGAAATGAGAATAAGAAAATTGGAAGGCCAGTTGTCCTGGAACAGAAAGGAATTGCCCTATCAAAAATCGTGGACCTGAAAGAGAGCGGAAAGTCCATAAGAGAGATCTCCCAACTTGTTGGGATAAAAAGATCAACTTTGCATGGGATCCTCAAATCCCTGTCCGAAAAACCTACCCATTAAAACTGAGCCGTTTATTTATATACCCCCTACCCATGTTTTTAGTGTCCCGAAAAGAACTCTTTGTTGGACAACTCCTGAAATTATCCGTTACAAGATAGTTTGATATTCCGTAATCTTCATCTGACTAGACGAAAAAGAACTCTTGGCTTAAAAATTATATTACTTTATATTTTCAACAAAAATGGCATTTCTGGATTTCTTTCCGACATATTCTAGCTCTGGTGTTATAAGCAATTTTGTATCCCCAGATTCAGAAAGAGCGGCTTCAAATAATTGAGGATTCTGGTTAAGTATTGATTTTAATATAACACTATATGGTGATAAATTCTTAATTTTAGTTCCTCTCTCCTCCTTTGTTTCGTTTTTTATTATATCTTCCAGCCGATCTAAGCCTATCCCGAATAAATCTAGTAAAGCTGAAACGTTCATTGATAAGCGCCTTAAATCGACGGGCAAGTCTACCTTCTCCCAGTGGTCTTTAAGGAATTGTATAATTTTCTCAAGGCTTTCAAAATCTTCAGTAGTTATGTCCATCGCGGTATTTTGTGATAACTTTTGAGCTTCCATTATAGATAAGTCTGCGTGTTCTAACATAGCTCTGATTTGAAAGGCCACCCTAGAAGTTCCCCAATTTGGGGCTGATGTTTTATAAACGAGGTCATGTGCAGATATATCCCAAGCATGCATTAAATACGTTTTAATCTGTAGCTCAAATGTAATTTGTTCCAATGGAATAGGTTTAATTGCCTGGTCTCTTTTGAGTCTAATATACATTCTGAGTTCATCGTAACTAAAATCCTCAGGATTTTTTTTATGAATCCTTTTATCCGGTGGCTTTCGGTTTTTCATTTTGAAATTTTTTCTAACAAGGCGTTCTGCTTCTGGTAACTCTGCTGCGTTCCTAACAACTATGAGACAAGCAAAGAAATCTTCCAGTTTTTGTGGTCTTTTATACCTGCCTGACTCAATTTTTAATGCAAAACTTTCTTCCGATTTAATTCTGCTTTCATAGTGCCAAAAAGTTGGAATTAAACGTTTTATAATGGAGTCCACCTTTTCCTGCAATAACTTGCACAACTCAGATTGAGGGTCATACAGGGCTCTAATTGAAGTCTGAATTTTCATGCTCAGTTATGACCTCTTTTAGAACTTCGTATCTTTCTTTCCGCTGCTTCAAGTCAGTACTAGCTCCTTGTGAGTTACTCTGATATTTAATTACAAGCGAGGACGTAGTCGGCCCACTAATCTGATTCTGGAAGGTTTTAACACTCTCCATAAAACTGGTATATTTCTTTGCCGCCTCCTCGGGACTCGGGAGAGTATCCTTATCAAGCACTATTACTGACCACAGAGAATATAGATTCGACATAGTTCGTGTATGTTTGAATACTTCTGTGTTTGTTCTTCCCATTTCAAGCAAATAATTTTTTGAATCTTCTAAGAAATCTTTAAACTCGGAATCACTAAGTTCCCCCTCAGTCCTTAAATCTAAATCCGCATCTTCTAGGTCGTCGTATTTTGCGTATAAATGATCTAAAGTGTCTTGGTCAACCCCCATAATTTTGCGCTCTAGAATCAATAGCAAAAGCTCTGAGAGGCGTTGAACATCATCCATTCTTTTATCTTCACGTGACTTTACTAGTCCAATTGACTTCCATGCGGGGTTAGTGATTTCTTCTTCGGCAAAATTGGCAAACCAGCCATCAAATTTCGCATGTCTTAATTCCTGTCTAGTTAATTTTCTTGAATTTCTATTTAATCGGTCAAACACTTCCGTGACTAATTTAACATCGGTGAAATTTATCATTTCTACGGGCATTATGTAATTCCAAAATTCTTTCTTAAGATCGTCAGAAATTTGTTCCCATTTCTTGCCTTCAAGCCTATTATCACCAAATTCGTTTCCAATTTTAATTTCATCATGCGAAAACATCAAAATTGTCTCAAGGCGCTGTTTACCATCTACTACGTGGTAAACTGCCTCTCCATTTTTAGACATTTCCTTGTTTAAATATATAGCGGGGCTAGGATATCCTCTGAAAATGGTATCCAAAAAAAATTTTCTATCCTTTGATGTCCACACGCTTCTTCTTTGGTAGGGTGGATCAAGATCTAATTGCTTTGATCTCTCCAAATCTAAGAACCATGATATATCCTGATTAGTAGGATTACGTCTAAACTCCATCAATATCACTTTATAATCCGAAGAACAAGATATATAATAAGATTTGTATTAATTCAAGAAACCCAAGGAACTTGTCAATTCTTACTCGTAAGGGCCAAGAAACCTATCCCCATTAAAGTGAATCATATGATCAGGGGTCTCTGCTAACCAAACTTCGCTTTGCCATGATATTTCCCTTAAATACTTTACCATAACACGCCTATCCGGAAATGCGGTAACATAAACTAACCCTGCAGTAGACCTGCCAAATATCTCTGCTAATTCGTTTCTTCTTTTCTTGTTGATTGGACCGTGACTGGTAACGGCCTCAATCAAGTAAAGCCATTTCATATCTTGATCGAGAATTATAATATCAGGTATTTTACCATGGAGATTTATATCTACATTAATTGACTTAAAACCTTCTTCATCAAAATGTAGAAATTTATTTTCAGCATCCCCAATATAGAGTATACGTGGATTATTAATGAATCTGGGAACAAACAGAGAAACAATTTTCTCAACAAGCACATTTTGACCTCCAGGTGACAGATCAATGTTTATGCCTGGAGAAACAGATATTTTTATTCTTTCACTATTTTGTAAGCCCCTGTAATCATGATCTAAAGGAGGAGTATCCTTTAGATAAGCATTCAACTTTGATTCCCATTCTATAGAACCGAAATTTCTGATCAGTTCGAGAGCTTTTGAATCAATTTGATACACTGCCTTCGGGCTGTTCGTGGGACGGGTTGGATCGTCTGGATTTTCAGCAACCAAATGTGCTTGAAGAAACTGATGAACTGTAAATCTCCTAACGGTTTCTCTGCTATTCGGAGCATATTTTTTGCCATAGTTATCTTCAAAAAACTTCATCATTGGAGTAATCCCAATCAAGGGGTTGGAAGCTTTGTGCCATTGTTCCATTGGTTTTAAATTAAGCAATGCCAGCAAAGTAAGTGCGGATCTCTCGTTTTGTTGCTCCCTTGGCATACCTATATCTTTCAATATATCTAGAGCTTCTCCAATTTTCTTCTTTATCTCTACGGGATCATTGTCATTTTCGTTCATAAAAAAAACCTTTTCGTATATTATTCTGTCTATCTGATCTTGTTCCGGCAATTTCTCAATAAATTCGTTTCCAAGTATCCTAAGCGTTTTTATTTCGGGGTATTTAAGCCGCTCCAAATCTGATGCATTAACCTGAGTATGACCACTTATTTGTCTAAAATAAGAATCTACCAATGTTGAATTTAGATAAAGTACTAACCCCTTA
>JAKBQK010000239.1 GCA_021835265.1 Thermoplasmata archaeon | reverse complement strand
TCCATTTTCTCTTTCATATCCTTTAAAAGTTGTCATTTTACCACCTCATTGTCTTTATATTGTGAACGTGGACATGTTCACCCTTCTTTATATCCTGTGATGCCTGTCCAACGGGCTCACTGTACTCGATTATTTTATCTCCTTTTTTTATATCTCTCAACGCAATTTTATGCCCAAGAGAAATATCTTCAGTAGCTTTGAGAGTAACCTTTTGGTTGTTGTCCAGATAAACTCCCTCTACCGTCTCATCTTTTTTTATGTCATACGTTGCAACACCAACATAATCTTCCTTGGCGTGTATAAGAAATTTGCTTGCCATATTACTAAATTTTATACAAGTATTTTAACTTTGCCAAAAAAAACTTACGAAAATAATATTGCAAAAAATTTTGTACACGATATGTTTTTATACATTTGTGTTGCTAATTACACACTCTCCGTATGTTCAACTCGATCAGACCTGTATTATAGAGTAAAGCACTGACGTTACCAAGGGCCTCCTCCTATAACAGTACTTCAGGTTTTCCCATACACTGTTCTCCAACTGCGTTCATGATGCAGTTTTATGTGTTTGAAAAGAAATGATGGTGGTTTTGAATCCATCGTTTAGAACCTTCTTTCTGTATGATTGAACTTCTCCAGTTTCTTGACAGGTTGTGCTGACTGCAATACATGTACCATCTTTCTTATCGTCAGAATCGTCTCTTGTTAGCATTGTGTCCGAATGCGTATAAGACGCCTCGATTCTAAGACAAGAAGACCTCCCCTGTCATCTCTCTAATTGACAATGCACCTATATCGACCCAGACTTTTATAGTCTTGTCAGGAGAGTTATCTCAGACATCTGCATGTATTCCGGTCTTCCAGTGAGAACAGGCTGGAATCTAGAGGATTCGAGTTCTTTAAATATTATCTCAAGTGTGTTGTATTCTTTGCTGCAAAGTTCTGGATAGCTGTGAAAAATATGTCTCATTCTGAACATATATTTCTCGATATCGTAGGGTGTCTCAAGACTCATTTGTGAACTCCTTCTCATGTTCAGCGTTATTTTATAAGTAGGAAGACTCATCGTGCATGTCAATATTTTTTGTTTCCTTCAGCAAAAGAACTGCTATCAGTGATATCGCCGTTGCTGGAACAACCCATAAAGCTAATGCATATCCTGTATGGAATTGGCCAAGTATTGCTGTGGCTATAAAAGGTGTCAACCCTCCGAAGAGTCCGACTCCAAAATTATATATAAATGATGTTGACGTTAGCCTGACTCTCCCTGGAAATAATTCAGGAATCGTTGTGTTTACTGCTGCTTGGTTAAATGCAGTAATTGCGAAGGCTATCACGAATGCCAAAACTATGATAAAGAAGTTTGTAAGGCTTAGCATATACAAGAATATTCCAATGAAAACAAGAATTCCTACTCTCATAATGATCATGTTGGGTTTTCTTCCAATTTTATCTGAAAGTATAGCGGTTGGCATAACCATGATTAAAAACATGATTGATCCGTATGCAACAGCGGTTGAAGCAGCATGCAATGAATAATGCAAAAAGACTTCCAGATAGGTCACACCAAACGTTCCGAAGAAATAAGACCCAACAGTTCCCCCGAGAATCAATAAAATTCCAAGAATGATTTTGTATGGAAATTCGGAAACAGCTTCCGCTATGGCAATTTTCTTCTTTTCGGCGATTGATTTAATAGCTTCCTTAAAGTCTGGGGATTCCGTTAAAGAAATCCTTATATAAACACCAACAACAGCGATTATAGCTCCTATGATGAATAGAATCCTCCAACCATAAGCAACGAACTGAGAGTGGGTAAAAATTGATGTAAACACTGCTAACAATCCAGCAGGAAGAAGTGAACTTTGGGACAACTGAGTGATCCCAACGAAAAATCCTCGTCTGTTATTGGGTGCCAACTCTGATGTCAAGGTAACTCCGCCACCGTACTCTCCGCCCAATGCAAAGCCTTGGAGTACTCTTAAAACTACCATGATTACGGCGGCCGTAATTCCTACTTCACCATAAGTGGGCGCAATACCCATTCCAATGGATACCACTCCCATTAGAATAATTGTAATGAACAGAACATTCTTGCGTCCGATCTTTTTGTCTCCCAATTGCCCAAAAAATATGGCACCTAAAGGTCTGAAGGCGAACCCCACGGCGAATGCTGCATATACATACAGAATAGAAGTTATATAATTACTCGATGGGAAGAATAAGGGACCAAAAACTGGTGCAAGAAACCCAAATAACAAAAAATCGTAAAACTCCAATGTTGTCCCAATAAAAGAAGAAATTGATGCCTTATACGCCTCAAGTAGACCTTTATTTATGGTTTTGTGCATAGATATGAAATAATAAAGTCATCGTATTATATGAATATATCGCATAAAAAATTTTTAGTAGAATATTCTAAATAAGTAGAACTCTGTCGTTACAGAGCCCCCTCGTGTAGGGTAAAAGGCTGGATTACGCCAGCCCCTTCCACCTCAAACAGTGCTTGCGGTTCTCCCGCACACTGCTCTACGACTGCGTTCATGACATAGTATTATGGCGTTTCCCTAGAAAAAAACAGATGGCTTGGTGTCCATGATCGAGAGAGTGTCCGGAATATCCTGTTTTTCCATGTTCGTGGCATGTTGTGCTGTCTGCAATACATGTACATAAGGCGATCCTGTGCGTATTCCCATATTTCAATGAAGACTTCGGATGCAAGGCTGTGTGAAAAGTAATTCCCCCCATTCTCTCAATACGGGAATGAGGATCTCCTTCGCCTCTTCGGGTGTTGTCAGTGCCAGTGCATTGTTTCCTGTCAGGGCAAGTATCCTCTCCCTTATCATCATCTCCGATTTAGGAGAGGGAAACCATCTTGTTACCCCCTTCTTCCTTCGTTGGGAATACTGTCTCACAAACCTGAAGCCAAGAAAGTCGAAACCCTCTCCTGCCCTTACGATACGGGTCTTTTCAGAGTTCATTGACAGATTTAACAGTGTTATAGCCCATGCCCACTCTCTTCAAGACTCCATTTGCGGACGGTGCGAGGTCCCCGATTTAGCCTCCATGGCTTTCATGGCATGTCGTTCCCTGTAACGCCGGGGAAGTGGTGAAGTTCATCGATGGACCTCTCTTCTTCACCATGGCAGCCTTCGCATAGTAGCGACAAGCTCGACCTTCCCAGTTGAACCTTACGGTGCTACAATGAATTCGTTCGCACTGTGACCTGTGATTTTGCAGATAGGATAACTTCATACCTCTCATCACTGAGACGCATGTATCCCCTGCTGATGGGGTAAACAGGTAATTCCCCATACCAAACTTACATTGGTTAGTCATATATTCTCCTCGGCGTGCCAGGCTTTCTTTCCCTGTCCTTCCGTATTATTGGAACACGTGGATTTGGTCTTATGAGTTTCCCTGCGTTATCCATCTCCTCTTTTGTGATGGATGAGAATTCCTTCAGGAAATCAATCTTTGAAAGAACCTTCTCTATGTAATGCTTATTCTCAATGTTAGAAAGAACTGCAGTAAGGGCACCATACATTGCCATCTCCCTTGTCGTCTGTGATCTTCCTGTTTTCCGGCGGATGTGCATTCTTGACCATCTGTGTCCAATCTCCTCTATTCCATTGTGCCTCACAATGTTTACTGTTTTTCCATCCTTTCCAGTTACGGGTGACAGGAGTTCTGATCTGTGATCCTCTATGCGTTTCCTGAATACTCCTGATATTCTCTTGAGTTCACCGGCTGCGAATTCACCCTCTTCTATTATACCAGACAGTGTTTTGTTCAGTTTTATCCCAATGTCCTGAGCCTCCCCTTTCTCTTTTGAATTCAGTTCCCTTGAGACCCTGAGTGCTTTCCTTATGTTCTCGAACCATTCCTACACCCTTACCATGCTGCCATAGTTATAGAGAAAATGAATGTCCAGAAAGTTAGGTAGAGTAGATAACCTACAGACCATTTAAAGTACCTTTTATTCCAGATGAATAGATTTGCTTTTTTGTTGTGTTCATCTGCAAATGCAGTTATTTCCTCTGTGAAAGCATTGGTGCTACTGAGGCTAGAACCCTTTAATTCTTTCTCGAAGCACTATTTGGCAAATTCTTTATCCACTCCTACCCACCCACCTTCGCTCTTTAAATCTTTTTCAGTTATAGCTAAAGACTTTGGCTTGATCAAAGCTATACCTAATGAAACAATCGCAGCTGCTATTATAAAAAATGTCATTGAAAGTTCTAAACCGTAAGGAATTGTTAATAATGCAACTAAATATGGTGCAATACCTCCAGTAACACCGGCCACAGCATATCCAGTTCCAGACCCAAATGCTCTTGCCTCTTCTGGAAATCTCTTCCCAAGATATACCGGAACTATACCAAAAATACTATTTGCAAATAATCCTATTAATACTGCACCCAAAATCATTACAGAAAATAGGGAATAAATTAAATAAATAAACGTAGAAGGAATTACTAGAATCATGTAAATAGCAGGTAGAATCCTGTCATTCGTATATTTAAGGGCATAACCGTTAATTGGCTTCCCAAATATTGACGCTAATGAGTAAGCGAATATCAAAATAAATATGTAGCCAGGTGAGAAATGCCTAACAGTTTCTAGAAAAGTTGGATATAAACTCCATGCTGCGTAACCAAGAAAATTTATTGCTCCTAAAAACGCCCATCCTTGCAAAGCACCGCCGTTCACATACTTATTATATTTTATTTTTACTGTTTTCTTCGCTTTTCGTAATTCTTCGGTGAAAGTTTCCTTAACCCTATAATTTGTAAAGATCGCTACGATAAGAGCAGGCACAATAGCTAAGGCAAACATAGGTCTCCATCCAAGAATTGGGAATAAAAACAAATATGCAAGAGCAGATAAGGAGTAACCCATTTCCCACCCGGCCATCATTATACCTGAGGCTAGTCCTTTCCCCTCCGATGGCACAGATTCCATTAGTAGGGGGGCAGCTGCACTCCATTGACCACCAAACCCAATGCCAAATATTACTCTAAAAATAAAAAATGATTCATAATTCCAAGCTAAACCGCTCAACCCAGCAAATGCCGCAAACCAGAGTACACCAAACATAAATGGAAATTTTCTCCCCGTTTTATCAGCCCATCTACCAAAAACTATATTTCCGATCACCTTTGCAAATAAAGTCCCAGTAAGCACTAGAGCCATGTCTACTAGTGACACATGGAAAGCCTTTCCTATTGTGGTAAGCAGAAATAGTAAGATTGTAAAATCAAACGCATCCAATAGCCAACCAGATGTGCTGGAAAATAATACTGACTTATGTGGAGAAAGGGATTTCCACGCACTTTTCTTAGTAAAATAACTATCCATAAATTTCATCTCCAGTATTTATTTTTATTGTCATATCTTCCTTGATTCCCAAGAGATTTTTTCCCTTGTACTCTTTTATCAAAAATACAACAATTAAGGTAGGTAGAGCAGTTGCAACAATCATTATTGTTATGGCCGATCCAAAGCCAACCGTTGGTTTCAAGTAAGCAATTAAAAATGGCGCTAAACCTGAAAATGAGGTTGCTAGCCACCCTAATCCTTCACCTGCTCCCCTATTTTGAGTAACAAATCGTTCACCAATAAATGCTGGAACCATTCCCCAGCATCCGTTTGGTAAGAATCCCATAAGGAAAATTATGGGAAAAAGTACCGCAGTTGCCGGTAAGGATGTCCAAAAAGGTGCCAGAATTATAGCTGCAATCATAGCAATTATAAACATTCTTACTCTCCCTGTTCTTTCAGATAATTGTCCAAGCAAAGGTTTTCCTAGGACGGAACCAAGTGTCCAGAATCCGATAAAGATGTAAATGCTCGAGGCGGGAACATGTTTCACGGTCTCTAAAAAATCCGGATACACAGTCCATAATGCCCATGCGTTCATATTAAGTGCAATCATGAAAATGAATATCAGAGTAGAAGTCTTTCTATTGTAATTATTGAATAGGGTTTTTATGTTTTCCTTTATTGATACACGCGTTGACGAAACATCTTTTACCCATATTTCGCTTTCTTTTCCCTTTATCATAAGCAATAATCCAATAATTCCAGGAATTAATCCTGAGAACCATGCATATCTCCATCCATCCGGAAAAACCAAAAAAAACCCTGCTATGAATGCCGTGCCAACATAAGCAAAGTCAAATCCAAACATCATAATGCCTGAGCCTAAGCCTCTGAATTTAGTTGGGAATTTTTCAATAGCATAAGTCGCTGCTACACTCCAAGTTGCTCCAAAACCGATACCGTATAATATCCTTAATATCCAAAATGAATAGATATTGAAAGAAAGACCCGTGGCAAAAGTAAAAATCGATATCCATACGATCGAAAAAACCATCAATTTTTTTCGTCCAATCTTATCTGAGATGGCGCCAAATACAAACGTACCTATAGCCTTCGAAATAAGCATAGACCACAAGATAATTGTGGTTACAAACAAATTAGTGTGAAACATAACAATGGTAATTGCAAGAAGAATACTGTACATGGTGTTATCATAACTATCCAAGAACCATGAATAAGAAGCATTTCCTACTGAATACCAACTACTTTTTGGTATTTTTGATATTTTATCTATGACCTCAAGATCATCCATTACAGTTAATAACACAATCCGATATATAAGAATTATTGTTTAACAATATTGTATGATATATCCTGATTTCCCGCCTTTATCACCTTTACATTTAAGCTAAACCCATTGTTTTCATCGTTTCTGATATAGAAATATTTATAATTAATGGTGGTACACACCACCATTACAACAAAGGTTCATAGGAACAACAAGTCGGTCAAGGGTATTGTTTAAATCTATGAGAGACCGCCACACCTTGACTCGGAGATCAAAAACGCCAAATATCATTACAAATACGCAGGGAAGGAATCTGACGGAGAGGTCAAGAAGGTGAGATCAGTGCTGCCAAGGAGATCACTGATCCATGGTCCGTTCATTTCCATCCTGGACATTGTAAACCAGATGGTCTCCCGGATATGCATAAATCTTATCTCACGGAGGAGGAAAGCCAGAAGAACCTAGCACTGGCAATATCAAAGTTTGTTAGGTCGTTGTCAATGTCATCTATGTTGTCAACGCCATGTTGATTTTCTTGAAAAAAAGTGAAAATAAAATTCCCCAAAACTCCAATTGAAATTTCCCCATTTCTTTAAAGGGATCGGGGAAAGAGGATGTTGCGTGATGAGAGGTGGCATATGATAAGAAATATGGTGGAAAATGGAATGAAAATATCGGAAATAGCAAAGGAGTTAAACGTGGATAGGAAGACAGAAAAAAATATGCTATACATACCGTAATAAGTATTGCCGTATAGTTTAAATATTCTCAAGCATTATTTGGCTATGAAAAAGCTTGAAATAAACAACGCAAAGGAACGGTCTGTGGAAATACGGAATGAGATATCTCGTTCAGAGGAATCGAGGTACGATCACCGGTTGCATGGAGTCCTCCTTGTAAGTGAAGGTATGAGTTGCTATGAAGCAGGAAGAATCCTTGGTGAAGATTCCAGAACCATGGAGAGATGGGTAATGAGATTCAATGAGAAAGGTTTCAATGCCCTCAGGGAAGGAAAGAAATCCGGAAGACCATCGAAACTCACTACTCAACAATTGGCTGAGATTAACACTGATCTGAGAAGGAATCCAGGAGAATTCGGTTATGAACAGAACCTGTGGGATGGAAAGCTTCTCTTGCATCACATACAGGAGAAGTTCCACACGGAAATTAGTGTGAGGACATGCCAGCTGATCTTTCACAGACTGGAGTTCAGGAGGAAAAACCCCATACCTGTGATCTCCAAATGCGATCCTGAAAATCAGGATACTTTTAAAAAAACTCTCTGAAGACCTGAAAAGGGGAGATATGGACATATGGTCACTGGATGGATGTCATTTCTATCAGCATGGAACCATACTGGCCATGTGGGTTGCACCGGAAGATGCACATCCAGCTGTAATGCAGTATGCCACCGGAAAAGGTGTCAGCGTATTCGGTGCAGTGAATATCAGAACTGGAGAATTCGTTGGGATGGTATCAAATGTATTCAATGCCATAACTTTCAAAAGATTCCTTACAGTCCTGAAAAAGAGAGGAAATGGAAAGCGGATGCAGATCATCCTGGACAATGCCATGTACCATCATGCAAAATTGCTAAATCAATGGCTTGAGGATCAGAAACAGTTCATGTTTCTTGACTTTCTCCCGCCATATTCCCCAAAACTGAATCCCATAGAACGTGTATGGAAGCTCCTGAAAAAATTAAAGAGGATTTCTATGAACCCAAGTTTCGTGCAAATATCAAAATCCGTTAAACTCTCGGAAATTCGTAATGTGGCTGATTTTAAATCATGTGAACGGTCATCACAAATCAGTTTTCATGGGTTTTTAGAAATTGTCTAAGATTGCATAACCAGTATTTTCCTGATCTGAAGAGAATGGAAACTTCAAGACACTGTGTTACTTGGAGTGAAGGATACATGAGGCAATGCTTACTGCGCTATGTATGATCCGGTTTCAGAAGCAAAATTTTGATGTAATACATTAAGTCACCAAATAATCCGGTTTCTTCTTCTCGATTAGTACATTTATTACGTTGTCAACACATGTTTCGTCTATTTTATTAAACGATTCTTTTGTGAAAGCCGCTATATGAGGTGTTTCGAAAAATCTCGCGTCTTTATGAATTTCATCTGACAATGGAGGCTCATTGTCAAATACATCAAGTGCTACCATTTTTATTTTTCCACCTTCAACGCTCTTAAATAGGTCTTCTTTAACAATTGTTTCAGATCTAGAAGTATTGACTAAATAGCTCCCTACTTTCATGGTTCGTAAGAGGTTATAATCCACAATTCTAAATGTCTCCTTTGTCAGTGGTAAATGCACTGACACAACATCTGCCGTTTTAAATAACGTATGTATATCAACATTTTGAAATTCATTGCAATTAACGTATGGATCATAATATATTACTTGACTTCCAAATGATCTTATAAGCTTTGCAACTTTTATTCCTATGTTTCCCAATCCCAAAATTCCAACAGTCAGATCTCTAAGATTTCTTCCTATGAAAGCTTCACGCTCCCATGATCCTGAAATTAACGAGGAATGTGCTCCTTGCATGTTCTTTGTGGCCATTAAAATTAACCCAACTGTAAATTCCGCAACTGCATAATGTTCATCTATAACTGGTGTATTTGAAACGAAGATGCCTCTTCTCCTGCAGGCATTAAGATCGATTTTATCGTATCCAATTCCTCTTCTAGCTATAATTTTTAATTTTTTGCCTTTATTTATAACTTCCTCGGTAAAAGGGTCCAAGCCCGCAATCACCGCATCGTAATATGGTATCAACTCCATAAGCTCTTCTTCTGTAAACCATCTTTTCAAATTATTTCTCCTAACATCGAATTTGTCTGTCAATCTTCGTAATTGAGAATCAGTAAACCACGGAG
>JAKBQK010000445.1 GCA_021835265.1 Thermoplasmata archaeon | reverse complement strand
GACCTATGTTAGAGCTGCTGGTAGACCAGGCATAAAATCAGATCTCCTAAATGACGGAGAAACCTTCAAACAAGAGATATGTAGCTATCTTAGAACTTATGCAAAGGGCCAAGAAAAACAGAGCATCTTGTCTGTGATTCAAGGAATCGCTAATCCCGATAGGGACATACTTGAGATAATAGTTGGTGCAACACTTGATGCGTGCGGATACCCTGATGCTGGCAATACCCTCATTGGATTGGCTATTGTCGGAATAATAGGCGCAGCCTTGATAGCCTTACTCGGCAGCAGAAGATAAAGGTCTTTCAGTGACTCCAGAAGAAATATTCGATACAATAAAGGCAGTTTTTTCTACGTTTTCCGAGTCGGTCAAGTTCCTAAGATCAAAAAAATGCAGAAAAATAGTTGAAAGTTTCCTTGAGCAATTCCGAAGTGTTGTGGCAAAAATAGATTTGATGGCCGAAAACAATATTGAGAACTTCCTTAATTTGCTGAACGGAATTCTCCAGACAATCAACTCGATCTTGGCGAGTAACATCTGTCACTAAACTTGTAATTTCAGTAACGCCACTAAACACTGGATTTTAATAACATATGCGTCCCTGAATTCTATGACTTAAATGACACTCGCTTTCGCCTACGTTCGCGCCAGCACACAGGAAGAGGTCAGGCAGGGCTCCAACGAGAGGCAGAAGGACATAATCAGACAGTATGCAGAATCCAAAGGATATGATCTAGAATTCTTCGAAGACAGGGCAAAGTCCGGGAAGAACACCCAGCGACCAGACTTTGAAAGGATGCTGAATACCCTTGATGCCAGGCCAAAGGTGGTTATTGTGGCAAAGATAGACAGGTTTGCCCGCTCTTTGTCAGATCTGCTGAGAATGCTCGAATACCTTGACCAGAAGGGCATAGGATTCATCAGTGTCAACGATCCAGGCATAGATACTACCACCCCCAATGGAAGACTCCTGCTGCAGATTCTGGGCGCATTTGCTGAATTCGAAAGGAACATGATCAATTCTCGCACGAAGGCAGGAAGGGAGCAGGCCATGAACAGAGGAGTCAAGTTCGGAAGACCGGCACTGAAGACAAGGAACGGGAGCTTCTTAGACAGGAGGAAAGTTATCGAATTGAAGGAGAAAGGCTTGTCCGCCAGAGCCATAGCGAAGTTTCTGGGATGCTCCATCACTCCCGTGCTCAGGATTCTGAGAGAAAACATGTAAGCCACAGGATGACTGTGTGTGTCTCCGAACGCGTCAGGCTCTTTCTTATATATTATATATATAACTGATACAATGAACATTACATACCAGAAAAATGGAAATTTTCTTAATTTTTGAATAACATCCGATCACCGCAAGGCTCTACGCGTTTTTTAACACACTCATTCCGGTGACTAAAATCACCATTTTCCCACACACATCTGTTCGACTCGTTCGATAGCGTTAATAACCTTACCATTGAAGTATTAATGCTGGTGCGGGAGATGGATACAAAGAATCCCAAATCGTTCATGGCTGCAAAGCTCAGTGCAAGGGCTGTGGAAACAAGCAACATGAAGAATGCACAGGTCTTCAACATAAGCTACACGCCAGGAGAGATACTCATAAGGTCTGAGCTGGGAAGAGTGACCGACGATCTGGCTGATTACGTGAATCTTGGTCTTCCAAGGCACATCATCATCTACGGATCCAAGGGATCGGGGAAGACGCTCAGCGCCCTTATCATGGCAAAGGCCCTCAGAGACACGAAATCCGTCCCATACTTCTATGTTAACGTGAGGGAGAATCCGACTTCTACGAAAATCTATCGAAACATAGCCCGCCTGTTCGGCAAGGGACACGAGGTGGAGGAGGTGAAGAACAGATGCGATGAGATGCTTTCCAGCAGCTCTCTCGTGGTCCTGGACGAGGTTGACTTTCTGCAGGATTACGACATCCTTTACCACATAACGAGGCACACAAAGGCAAACCTCATCCTGCTGACGCAGAAGGTCTACTGGTACAAGAACATGAATGATGAGAGCGTTAAGAGCTCACTGCAGCCTGATCATATCGTATTCCATGAATACAGCACGGAGGAGATTCGTGAGATATTGAGGATGAGGGCAAAGGAAGGGCTGAATGAATATGACAAAGAGTCTCTGGGTTTATTGTCTGCACTGCTTGTTAGGGACTACAGGAGTGACGCAAGGATCGGAATAAAGGCCCTGGAAATTCTTGGAAGAAGCAATAAATGGGACGAGGACTCGATCAAGACAGCACTGAAGCAGGCTTACGTGGAGGTGGAAGGCGAAACATTGAAGAATCTTGGAGACCGGGACCTGCTGATACTGGCAGCACTGGTCAAGAATCAGGATACGAACAGGGCGTATTCCGAAGTTTCAGCATCCAGTCATTTATTGCTCAGGGGAGTGAGCAAGTCAACGTTCTTCCAGAGCGTCAACTATCTGCAGAACCTTGGCCTTATCACACTGATCAAGAAGAAGATAGGCAGATATTACACCATGGAGTCACAAATATTATTATCGGATGAGTCTATTGTATATGGAGAGCTGAAAAAGAGGCTATAAAATGGTCAGAAATGAAGAAGAATTTTACCAAGATTTAAAGAATATTTTTATCGGTGCTAAAGTGGAAGGAAATTCTGGCTTTGTAAATCTAATGAAAATTAAGTCGACATACCTTGAAAAGATTCTCAAATCGTTGAAATCCGATATTGAAAATGAAACAGCAGAATTCCCAGAATTCAAAGAAGAGTTGTTCACTAGGCTCCATACATTCTTCAGAACCTATTTTTCAGAATCAGGGAGTATATATTTCAGTTATACGCCTTTAAGATCAAAGGTCTATGAAAAAATATATACCAACAATCAGGATGTGATCCTTTTTTGGAAGACCAACATGCTTTATTATGTTAAAACTGATAATCTATACAAGACTTTATCAATTAGTTGCGAAATCGAAGGTTCAGAATATATAATCAAATTTGATGCTACTCAGATAGAGGGAAAGAGATCTAACGAGAAAAGGGTACTAATCTTTGAGCTTGAGAGCATAAACGATAAAGCCATAACGTTCAAACCGCAATATTCAGAACATGGAAAAGAAACAAAGATATCTGAGATTTTAGAAGAGTTGCATGTAAAACACATAAATATAACAGAAGAACGCCTAGATGAATTATTCAAGACATTTAAGAAACAGACAGAGGTGGATTACTTTATCAATAAAGATGCAAAGGCATTCTTGAGAGAGCAATTCGATTTGTGGTTAAAAAATTACATTTTTGATGATGAGAGCGATTATTCGGAAAAGAGACTTAAACAGTTAAAAATCCTAAAAAATATTGCTTACAAAGTTATTGATTTTGTTGCTCAATTTGAGGATGAACTGGTAAAAATATGGAATAAACCTAAATTCATTCTAAACTCGAACTATGTCGTAACCATGGACCGAATTGCGCAGAAGGAAGGTGGTGGTCAACTCCTTCGTGAAATAATAGATCATGCTAATTTTTCTGAACAGGTTAAAGAATGGGTAGATTTAGGAATAGTCGAGGATAATTTTAAAAAGTATTCGATTATAGTTGAGGAAGGTTCTTCAATCAGTCTAAACAGCAAGTACGAAACCCTTCCTATAGATACCAAATATTTTAAAGACATGGAGCTAAATATAATACAGTTATTTTCTAATTTAGACGCGGAGCTTGATGGGTACTTAATACATGGCGAAAATTATCAGGTTCTTAGGACAATATTTCCCAAATGGAAGGAAAGAGTTGAATTGATTTATTTGGACCCCCCATTTAATACAGGTAACGATTTTATCTTCCTCGATAACTATCAAGTATCTTCTTGGCTGACAATGATCAAAAATAGACTTGACATTTTATATCCTTTCCTCAATCCACAAGGCAATCTATATCTACACCTTGACCACATATCAGAGCATTATGCGAGAATCTTATTGGACAATACTTTCGGAGTTGATAACTTCAGAGCGAAGATAACATGGAATACTGGTGAAAATATTTCTGGATTTAAGTCTCAGGCATTGAACTGGATCCGGCAAGCTGACTTTATACACTATTATGTAAAAGGACCATCCCCTGTCTTTCATAAAGCATATGAACTGCTAAATCGGGAAGATGCCAACATAGGTTGGCTGGATGTCCTTGGCGATAATAAAAAGTCACTTTACATAGAAAAATGGATCAAAGGAAGTTTTGTTCGTGAGAGTGTTAAGTATAAAGTTAAAGCCAAAGGTACCGTCTGGAACGACATCTATTCTTTCCAGTATAGCGAGCCCAGGATCACAGAGAGTTTATCGTTTGCTAGTAACCAGAAACCGGAGAATTTGCTTAGACGGATTATTCAAACCTCATCAAACCCACAAAATTTAGTGTTAGATTGCTTTCTTGGGAGTGGTACTACTACCAGCGTAGCTCAGAAGCTTTCAAGAAAGTGGATAGGAATTGAAATGGGAGACTACTTCAACGAAACCTACTTAGACGTGGTAAAAATAAGTAAAACAAACGCTGAAGAGGACACGGAAAACAATGAAGAGTTGATAGAACAAAATAATCCATCTGTCATAAAAGTAATTTCTGAAACAAAGAATGAAATGACCGTTATCATGAGAAAAATTGGGGCACTCGGAAGAATGAAAATCGTATTGCGTGGAGATAAAGAGTTCCGAGCTATCCATAGCCCTGTTGTTAGGCGACCACATCTAAGCAAAGATGTAAATTGGGATGGGGGGGGCTTCTTCAAGTACTATGAGGTGGAACATTATCAACAGACACTAAAAAACACCCATTACAGTGATTCTGAGCCCTTTCTTAATTTGAATAGTGATGATGATGTCTACAATCAATATGTTTTCCTAAAAGATAAGAAAATGATTGACAGAATGGAAGTAGATTATAAAAATAATAAAATAAAGATAAAGTATGATGAGATTTACCCTAATATTGACCTCGCCGAGACTTTGTCGAATATTAAAGGAAAGTTCATCAAGAGAATAGAAAAAGATGCGGTTGTCTTTGAGGATGATGAAAAAGTAAACTTCTCAGAAATAGATTTCCAAACAATAAAGCCCCTGATTTGGTGGTAGAATGGCCAATAATGAAAAAATACGACCAGTTTATCAACGACTCATAGCAGATATTACATTTGAGGCTCTACCAGATTCGTGGGATTTCAAATTTGAAAGGTTTTCTGATAAGAAATTTCTGTATGATTATCAAAAGGAAGCTTTGAAGTCAGGATTAAAGTTCCTATACCATTATTATGTTAATCTGCTACACTATCAGGAGCCCGACTACGACAAGAGCGTCTTAGACGGCAAAAAGTCACTCTTTAACTCAATCAAAACATACCTAAAGCAGGCCGATGCGTTGGGAATCTCCGCTAAGAATAGCACTATTTTCAAAATTGTGAATAGGTTCTATGAATCGGAAGATGAAAGAATACCGTTTTTCAACTTTACGAATAGAATGGGATTCTGGATGGCAACTGGTAGCGGAAAAAGCCTTGTTATAGTTAAATTAATAGAAATTTTATATGAACTTAAGAAAAGAGGGGCAATCCCCGATGAAGACATCTTATTTCTTACATATCGAGAAGATTTAATAAAGCAAATCAAGGCCCATATCGATGAGTTCAATTCATTTTCACCATTAAAGATAAGGTATTGGGATTTAAAGGAATACGACAATGTCAAGCATAACTTACTATTTAGCAAGGACGACGTAAACGTATTTATCTACCGCTCCGATTTAATATCTGATACCTCCAGTGAAAAACTCCTCTCATTTGAGGATATAGAGAACAATGGTAAATGGTACATTATCCTGGATGAAGCGCATAAAGGCAATAAGGAAGACTCCAAAAGACAGATTTTCTACTCAATTCTCTCCCGCAACGGATTTCTATTCAATTTCTCTGCTACTTTTACTGATGCATGGGATTTGATAACAACAGTATTTAACCTGAATCTTGAGGCTTTTACAGAGAGAGGATATGGGAAGAATGTTTACGTTTCGCAACAGAGCATGGAGGCCTTTGAAAGAGGAAATGATAACACAGATTTTGAGGAAAGAAAAATTGTTGTGCTGAAGACTCTGATCACTCTAGCAATGGTTAAGAAAGCTTACCAAGAATTATCCCGCACTTCTGATAATATTTATCATAACCCACTGCTGGTACTTTACGGAAATACCACAAGTATAGAGAATTCAGATCTTCAAATATTCTTTGAAACATTGGGAGAAATAGCACTTAACAAGATCGACACTAGTTTATTTGAGGAGGTTAAGAGTTCTATAGCAGATGAATTCAAAAATCAGCCAAATTATGTGTTCGGCAATAGAAAACTTGCATTGGGGAACACTGATTTTTCAAATCTAACCTTTGATGATGTTTTAAAATTCGTATACAATGCTGACAGCACTGGAAAAATAGAGGTCGTTAAGACACAGATGAACAAGGAAGAACTTGCATTCAAACTTAAGACATCAGATAGGTATTTTGCCTCAATAAAGATAGGTGATATAACAAAATGGCTGAAGGACACCCTGTCAGACTACGAGGTGAGTGAAAATCCCATGGAAGACAGCTTTTTTGGTAGTCTTAATAGTAATGGCAGTTCTATTAACATACTTATGGGTTCCAGGGCTTTTTACGAAGGCTGGGACTCCAACAGACCAAACGTAATGGTTTTTGTAAATATAGGAAGTGGAGATGCAAAAAAATATGTTCTCCAATCCTTAGGCAGAGGAGTAAGGATAGAGCCGCTTAAGGATAAACGCCAAAGACTTGAAACCTTATCAAATAATGGAGATGTCGAAGCAAAGCAAATATTCTCTCTTGTACAGGAAAAGAAGAGAGTGGGCTCAATATCGCTCATGGAAACGTTGTTCGTTTTTGGAACGAACGAACAAAACTTAAGAGAAATAATGGAAAGTATAAAATTTGAGCGAGAAAAGGCTGGTGAACTTATAGATGTCAGGAAGAGTAACTTTGATTTCAATCCAACACTTCTTTTACCAGTCTACGTTGAAAAGAAAGAAGTTCGGTTAAAGGAGCTGCCAAAATTCCGAGGCAATTTCAAGCTTTTGGAGAATTATGTTAACTGGATCGAAGATGATAGAGTGATCTATGCACTCTATTCTGATAGAGCGTCGCCTGCCACTTTAGGTCGATTACATAATTATCTAGATGAGGCCAATTTTGTAAATAATGATTTGAACAATGCCCATAAACAATTATCGAACCTCATAGACCATCTTAATACCTCCATGAGGGAAATGGACAAATTTAAGGAGCTTGAAGATGAGATCATTCATTTTAAAGAAATCGGTGTGGAAATGGTCTCTGACGAGAAGAAGAAAGAGTTGACAGAAAAATTAGAAGAGGTAAGAAGCTTTAAAAATCCAGAAATAATAAAGAAAGATCTAAAAAGGAAGTTTGAATCTAAAGAAATAGACATAAATGAATATACTTCTCAGATAGAAAAGTTAACAAAAACCAAGAAGAGATTATTGTTTGACTACGATGAAAGCAAAATAGAGTTAATCAATCTGGCACATCATTACTACTTACCAATAATCTTGTCAGCCTCTGATAAGGCTGATTTCATAAACCACATAATAAAGGTTAATAGTGAGAAGGAATTTGTGTATGATCTAGACACATTCATCTCCAGTGATGAAGCAAAGGATCTCAAAATAGACTGGTGGATTTTCTCTAAGATCGATGAGAGTTTGGACAGAATCGGTGTTCCGTACTACGACGCATACAAGAACAAGATGAGAGACTACTCTCCAGACTTCATATTCTGGCTCAAAAAAGGAAGTGAATATAGAATAGTGTTTGTAGACCCTAAAAGCACTAAATATACAGATTATCAACAAAAAGCAGATTATTTCAGTAAACTGTTTGAAGATAATGGTTCTCAGAAGGTGTTTACATTCGGTGATTTTTCTATAAAAGTTTACCTGTTCATGAAGACAGACAATTTGAGTGTGGTGGGTGAGGGTTACAGAAAGTACTGGATTGATAAGGTTAGTCAGATTTTTTCAGTTTTATAAATTTATATAGAAACTTATCGCTCAGTCTCAAATTCACCCCGACTTTCAGCCACCCCTCTTTGAGCCTTCGCCAATTACTATGTGCCCTTCGCTCGCCTGCACACCGAGCACAGGACCCCATGCTTCGCCTTCAATCAAAATTCACCCCTAACCCCTCTTTTGATTTCCATCTCGCACTCTTCTTCGAAGAGCCCTTCATTCGCCATGCTCATTCAGGGTGGTGTCCTGTGCTCGCCGCTCGTGGTGTATGTGTGGTGCTACACACCTTCGCTTCGCTTGGTGTTCCACACCACCCACCGCTAACGCTTACACCACTCGGTCTTGCTGCGCAAGACTTCCGGCTCGCTTCGGGCACATTATTCTCTCCTGCGGAGTGCAATTTGAGGGGGATAAGGGGAGGGGAATTTTTGACCGCACAATCTCGTTCCGCTCAGTGCGGAATTACAGGGATAAGAGGGGTTCTCGTGCCGTGCTGATCTTCAACTTTCAAGGGACAATAACTACACGGCACTACGACCATACCTTTGACAAAAGAATTGGAAAGAAAATATGAAGTTATCTTTTCATTTTGTATAAACTGCGTTCTAATATTTCACATATTGTCAAACACATGGTTAAGTACTGTTATTTAATCTTGAAAATATGTCTTGCGGATGTATGAATAATTCAGTAAAAAATATGGGCATGGACAACATGCAGGCAGAATCCGATGGAAAGAAAGTAGTGAGCAGTGGCAGTTCAAATGCTCTTGCAATTTTAAATGAACGTTATGCCAAAGGGGAATTAGGCAGGGAAGAATATATAAAGATGCGTGAAGACATTATTAAGGATGATTAAATGTCAGAATATAGAAAAAAATCCAAACTTTCATTTGAGAATTTATGCGCGAGAGTTCCTGAAGTTGTCCAGAAGAATGGTTTTGCGGTTCTGGCAGAGATAAGAACGAGTGACATTCTGAAATCCAAGGGATTTGACTATGCCAATCTGCGTACTTACGATATATGCAATGCCGGTTATGCTAACAAGGCACTTTCTTTTGATTCAGGAGTTGAAACAATTGTTCCATGCCACCTTATAGTGAAGGGGATTGAGGATCACACAGAAGTATCCGTCCAGATGCCCAGAGAGATGTTTGAATCTCTTCATCGAGAGAAATCTGAGGACATGGAAAGTTTTTTAGGTGAAGTCGAAACGAAGCTTAAGGCAATCGTGGAAGAATTATCTGGGTTAAGACCATGATTGAAAAAGACTGGACTAACACATTATTATCCTCACCCTTTATGAAGACAATGGCTGATAATTTAAACAAGTCAGCCAGTGAAACAGACCCGAGGACGACACCGTTATATGGTGAGATAATCACTCACCTTGAAACTGATGGTACGGTGATCGACATAGGGGCTGGAGTAGGCAGATTTGCCATCCCATTGGCTAAGGAAGGGTTCAATG
>JAKBQK010000093.1 GCA_021835265.1 Thermoplasmata archaeon | reverse complement strand
ATTAGTGGTTAGAGAATAAATTTTATGTCATAGTTAAGGGTATGTCCTGGCACTTAACAAATTTAACGGATTTCCAGATTTCTATCGTGTCCAGTTAAATTAACAGAACCCAAAATTGGGTTCTGTTAACTCTACGAAGGCTAAGACATCCTATTAATTTTCGGATGCTATGGCATGGCTATTATTCTCTTTATGGTGAGTAGATAGGATTTGTCAGGACCAGAAAATATTAATCCGACTAATGTAATTTATTTGTTGATGACGATAGGAATTTTGTTAAAATTCTCCGAGTTCAATAACGGTAAAGAAAATCACGGCATCATTGCAATAGCAGACCGTATGGTTTCTTTTGGATATTCACCTTAGTGTTTTCTATTTCAACGAAGTTGTGAGTTTGAATGTATTTTTCATATTCTTCTTTCTTAATATATCTCATTCCCTTGAACGAAGAAACCTCTGATTCGGACTTATCTGTAGTGTGGGTCAAGCGAAAACCAATAAATGAATACCTAAAATACTTTTGTTAAGATCCTCTGATTGTCTAAACTTACCTCATGTCATAATACAGAGTTTTATGTGCCTCAACCTATCTGGTTTAAGGTACTGTTTTAGATTGCTAATCTATCTCCCAAGATTCGACTGAGAGTCAATCGTTTTTAAAATGTGATGGTATCAACCCAAGGTAAGTCTTATTTGCTTGCTTATCTGACTTAAGGCAACTTTCCTGTTAATTTTGCGTCTATCAACTCCTTCTCTATATCTTATCTTAACAGCAATATTTCTTAGAGATATTTCGTCCACTTCCACTTTCTTTCTTTTCGCCTCTTCCAATCTTAACTGTTGTCCATAGACTAGAAGTTTATCAAATATTGGTTTCCAAAGTTGTTTTGCTACTCTAGCGTTTCTATTATTGTTTTGACTTAAAGTTAAAAGTACGGGTAATTTTTCCTTTAAGTGATCGTGATTGTGGATTTCCTTGCTTGGTTTGTAACTGAGATTATAAGTTTTGATTAAAGCGTCACCCAGTACGGATAAAGCAATGAAATCAAAATTCCTGTAATCTCCTCTTTTCCCTTTGGGTAATCCATTGATAAAATTGTATTGATTCTTCGATAAGAAATATGGAAGCAATATATATTCAGGCGTAGTCTTTTCGTTAAATAACAAATCATAGAATCCAGGTGTCGCGCTGTCTTCTCTTTCAAAAAGTAATTTCTTTTTATGCTTCGCTTCGTAAGGTTTTCGATACCATAAAGCCAACGCCTTTTGGGCCGCGTCCACATTGTCTACCCGTTGCATAACCGATCGTCCTCTTGAAGCAGGATTAGCACCGGTTTTCCTGACATATCTCAAGTCATACAGCTCAAAGGCTAACCTTTCTATTTCTCGTTGAACTGGATCATTTGATCGCAAATCTCTAGCAGTTATTGGAGTCTGCGAATTAGAGTATTCTGCTATATGCTCTTCCAGAACAGATGCTTCTGGAACGGGGATTATGCGCATGAGCAAAGACACATTATCGCATTCGCTGGAGTGTTCATATAACGTTTCGATAGTTTGCAGCCCGTTTACAACCTGGAATCCATCTATTAGGAACTTATGTCCTTTTTCATCCTTGATACTCTTGCAACAAACAGTTATTCCGTTGTTGTATCTGAAAAAATTGAGCTTTTCTTCGGGATCACTTAGTGTTGCAATCATCTTGTTTCTTGCAGTGCCTGTCCCAATGACAAATCTAAAATTAGAATGGTATATATTATATCCATGCTTGTCTCTTATTTGAATAAGCTCTTTTGCTTTTACAACAGCTAATACTGAATATGTACTATTTTGGTCGCTTACTTCAGGAATGATAACGTCGTTTTCTGTTCTCAGTATGAAACTATCTGGAGGTTTTGACGTATTGTCGCTAACAACCTGGTTCAGCATTTCTATATCGTATAAATCACAGTGATGTTGCTTATATCTTTGCCGATCGTTTTCAAATCTTTTGTTTATTGCTTTCACTTCATCTATGAGATCCTTTTTTGCGTAACCGGAAACTACTATTATTAGACGAATTTCTTTATGCGATCCTATTGCCTCATTGTATAGTCTCTTGACCTGCGCAATTTTTCCCTTCACAGTGCTATCTGCTCCATTAAGTTCTAACTGCTCAAACCCATTCCAGAGTTCTTCTGCCGCTGTTGCATCAAATTTGGCTATTTCTAGATCGTTTCCATTGTCACTGTCTTTTTTTACTAATTTACTGAACTTGGACTGCATTATATATAACCTGTTTTCGTCAATCCAAGCTCCATCTATATTTCTGTCCCCCGGGCCCTCTCCTTCACATATGGATCTAGCAGATTCAATTTGCACCTCTGTGAACTTTGGACTAATGTTTTTTATGCACCAAAATTGAAATCCTTTGCCTAGTCCTACATTTGAATCACCATTATATCTTGAATTCGCAGTCTTTTCAACTTCCTCTTTTAATATCCAGCCAAATTTTTGGACGTCAAAAGTATTAGCATGCGCCATATTATCGGTGATTTTATAGTTTTTCGGTATCTAACGTTTTCCTTTCTGAGTACGGATTGTTTTGTCTTTTTTCATTAAATTTTTGATCCAGTGATTTCAAACTAAATTAACTCAAGTTCATTTCGGTATGGGATGAATTGAAGAAGGAGAAACCTAAGGACTATAACATTACCGATTTTATTTGCAGTTGCCTGATCAATTCCATAAAAAACGAAAGTGCTAGTTACTGAAAAAATTCATTTTCCGATATTTATAGGTTATTTTAGAGTTTGAAACTACCGAATTTTGTCTCAACTTTAAGATGGAGTCAACCCCGGTTGGAATAATTAAGAGCAGCAAATCTATATCAACCATCTCAGTAACGTATTCTTTGGCAAATATGGAGCATGATGGTGCGAATAGACTACTTTTCAAAAGCCATTTACTTGTGAACAGTGACTACAAAAGCTATGTATCCAACTCCAACCGTAACTATTTCAGCTAGGTTGTTTATGTTGTACACTTTGAAGTTGAGAATCTTTTGAAATAATGGCACTTCATAAGTAGCCTTGAGTGTGGTTCCGAAGAAGTACCAACTACCTTTCTAATAATAACTGTTAATGAGTTTCCATATATTTACATCTCTAGAAATTGTCCTAGATTGTACGAAGACGAAACCTGTTATAAATCTTATTGCAATGAAAATTGCTAGGGCTACCCTTGCAAGAGTAGCCGATAAGAAGAGCATGGGTACTATTAGGAAACCGAACAAAAAGGGAGTAGTTTCTTTCTTTTCGCCCCATAAAGACGATATATAAAAGCCCAAAGTACCCGAAAAAAACAAATCCTGTTGGATAAAGCAAATACCGTTCCTTTGTAATATCTATATTGGAATAGGTCAACATAATGTAAGCTATAGCTGCGATGGGTGAACCTATTCCGGCTCCAAGTACAAAAGGCCAAAGTTGTATTGATGTCAGACCAAAAGGAAGATTACAGTTCCTTTTCTCGTTATGGGAAACTGTTTACTTATCAACATTCTAGCATAAATCTGCTACTGCTCTAGTCTTTAGAAAGGAACTAGTTTTTTAAGCAACTCACCAACCGAAAATTAACAACCATGTCTATACACCGTAGAGTTAACAGAACCCAATTTTGGGTTCTGTTACAATAGCGGGTCATGATCGAAATTCGTAAGGGTGTTACATTTCGGGCCATAGAATAATAAATAGAACGGAAAAGAGCTTACTCCCTTATCTTCTAAGGATTTTTCTTTCGCCACTCCCTGTTGGCTAGTACGAAGGCTTCATGTTGCGACCGAACCTTTTGTTCCCTCCACAATTCGCCAGCCCTACAACAACAAAAGCTTGCTCTTGGGTTCTTTTTATTCTCACTCTTTCTAAGACAGGATTCTATACTCATGCTTAGAAAACTTATACCTACTTAAAGACGTTGTGCAATGGGCCTTTCTTATGACCAACTACGATGAGAGTCTAATAAAACTGCACAGGGCCAGAGCAGAACACAAGTGTTATAGGTGTGGTAACGTCATAAAGACCGGTGAGAAGGTTGCCTATCAGAAAGACCCGTATGTGGCCATAGGAGTGTCTCGAAACGAGTTCTGTGAAGTGTGTTTCAATGAGTGTGGACAGGAGCTAGTATATTTCAAGAGGGGAAGAAAGCCTATACCAAGAAACCAGAAAAGCTTGGTTTGAGAAGTTCTACAGAAGCATTTAAGACTGTAGTTAGATATTACTTAAGATTCCATGTTATACAGCGATATGTTGTAAAATTATTTATCCTTGTATTTGATGAATGTTTATATTAAAAACAATGTATGTCACCCATCGACCATAGGGAATTTATTAAGGGTCGATGGGTATTAATATATACAGTAGTTCTAGAAACATGAAGAGAGTCGCTATTTTGGTTGATAATATGTTCTTAGAAAATGCATCAAAGTTATACAATGCCTATCCTTCTGATCTCTCTAAGTTGCCGTCAATTTTGTTAGACAAAGAAGAAGAGCATTACAAGACGTACGTATTCGATGCACTTCCTTGGCTGCCGGATAACCCAAGTGAACCCCAGAAGCTAAAGAGAGAAAACAAAATGAGATACCTTACAGCTATGAGATATAAAGAAAGAATAGTTATTGAGGAAGGCTATGTTAAACCAAAAAAGACCATTTGTCCATACTGCAAGAAAGAGAATATAGTGCCAGTACAAAAATTAGTAGATGTCAAATTATCTGTTAGATTAGTTTCATTGGGTTGGTCTAAGAGTGTGGATAAAATTGTTCTAATTAGTGGAGACGCTGATATAATACCGGCAGTAGAAGATATAGAAAGAAGCGGTGTAATAGTGAAACTGGCTTACGTCAACGACAAGAGTGTTGGAACAGCCAGCGGTCTTATAAAAGTTTGTCCAGAGAAACATCCACTTACTCCCCAAGAATTACGTTTTCTTCACTTTGATAAGCCCATAGTGCCTACTCCTTGACCATCTAAAATTAACCTGACCCAAATTATAGGAGGGAATTGGGACAGAAATGAATCTGAGGACCGTTTCTGAAGACTAAAATAGCGAAAGGAGCAGATCAGATCGCCTGTCACTCATCATATTCAGTTAAGGCTAAACTCATCACACTGCTCCTATGCCTGAATATGATTTTTTATTTAAGGATGATTTTATTTAAATCGGAAAATTTCTATATTAGTAAGTATTCTGTTTATATGCAAAGAAATCTTCAAGGTGAGCGCGTTGTTCCCAAAGAAGGTTATATTTTCGATTATGCAACTGGTAAGCCTGTTGATATTAGAAAGCCTGAAGAGACAGTGAGACAAGAATATGAGAAAATACTGAACGATGATTACGATTATGATCCGGGACAACTAGATATTGAGGTTTTTATTCAACGGGGCTCAAAAACAACCCCGAAAAATGAAAAGGACAGAGCGGACATAGTAATATACAAATCAACTGACTTAACAAAGAGAGATCAAAATCAGGACATCTTAGGTATAGTGGAAACGAAGCGTCCCCAAAAGAAAGAGGGAATTAGACAACTTCAGAGCTACATGTCAGCGAGTTCTGCTCTGTGGGGCGTTTGGACAAACGGAAAAGATAAGTCATATCTCTATAAGAATCCAGAGTCAGGAGAAATAAAACCAGATTTCGTATTTCAGATTCCAGCGAAAAATGAAACTTGGGAGAATATTGGGAGAATCAAGAAAGATACACTGATACCCGCTAGTAACTTGAAGCCCATCTTCAAGATCATTCTAAGTACTCTTTATGCAAATACAAACATAAGTAGAAGAGAGAAGCTTGGAAATGAGATGATTAAATTAATATTTTGTAAGATTTGGGATGAAAGATATTATCAAGACAAACCTCCGAAATTCAAGATAGGTTTCACTGAGGACCAAGGGGAGGTTGCAAAAAATATAAAGGAACTTTTCGAAGATGTGAAAAGAGACCTCTCTGAAGACGGGGTATTTGATAAAACAGAAGAAATTAAACTGGAAGACAGGTCAATTGCGATAGTGGTAGGAGAGCTTGAACGTTATAGCCTTCATAAGACTGACAAAGACGTTGTCGGTGATGCATTCGAAGTTTTTGCAGAATCAAAATTTGTTGGAGAAAAAGGAGAATTCTTCACTCCCAGAGAGGTAGTAAAAACCGCGATAAAAATAGTTAACCCTAAGCCAAATCAGAAGATTTTAGACCCTGCTTGTGGAAGCGGTGGATTCTTGATATATGCGTTAGAGAATGTTTGGAACCAAATGGACAACGAAAAAAAGTTCAAAGGTAGCCCTAACTTACCAAAGCTGAAGCAAGAGATAGCAGAAAAAAATTTTTTTGGAATAGATAAAGAGCCTGATTTAGTAAAGATTTCAAAGGCTTACATGGCAATAGTTGGAGACGGTAGGGGTGGGATAGTAACTCAGAATACTCTACACCGACCAGAAGAATATGAACCTAAATCCAAAGAACTTTTTGTCCAAGGAGATAACACTTTTAAGAAATTCGACATCATAATTACTAATCCCCCTTTCGGGTCTAAGATTAAGGTTTTAGAAGAGGAATCAAAATATTTTGACCTTGGTCATATATGGAAATTCGATTCCCAAAAAGGTTGGTCAAAGACAAGTAAGGTAAGACCAAAAGGAACCGAGCCTCAGGTTCTGTTTGTAGAACGCTGTTTGCAGATGCTCACCGATGGCGGTACATTAGCAATTGTTTTACCAGAAACTTATTTTCATGCTCCTGAAGCTAGATATGTATTAAATTACATAAAAAGTAGAGGAAATATCAAAACTGTAGTAGACCTCCCTCACAATACTTTCAGGCCCCATAACAATGCTAAAACAATCTTACTAGTTATGGAGAAGGGTATCGCACAACAACCTAAAATCACACTCGCCGTCGCAGAACAGATTGGGCATAATCACAGAGGAGAAGATATGTTCAGGTATGACAACTTAACGGCCAAATTTACAGATGAGAAATGGGACGATACCATAAAAATCAGGGAAGAATTAGATCATCCAGACAATCCTCTGAACAAATATGTTTTTACTCTTAAAGTAGAAGACATTAAGAATGATATATATGTACCCAGATATTATTGGAACAAGAAAATTGAGGAGATAAAAGCGGAAGCGGAAAAGGGAGACTATCGACTTATTCAAATGAAAAGATTAATGGATGAAGGGATAATAAAAGCTTACAACGGTCATGGGTCACCTGATGCAAAATTCAAAGGATTGGGTGAAATTCCATATGTGAGAGTTGCAGATATTTCTAACTGGATGGTCTACAAGAACCCGACTTCCCTCGTACCAAGAGAGGTATATGCTAGAATAAAGGGAAAAAGAGGCATTACCTTGAAAGAAAGAGATATACTGTACGTGAGAAGAGGAAGTTATCGGATAGGAAGTGTGGCATTTGTAACTGATTCTGATAGAGAGGTCTTGCTTACAAGAGAGATAACTGTGTTCAGGGTGATAAATAAGGAAAATGAATATGGCATTGATCCGAACTATCTCCTTTTTCTCCTCTCTCACGAAATCACTCAAAAGCAACTCAATAACAAGATATTCATTGATACCACACTCCCAAATATAGCAGATAGATGGAAGGAAGTTTATCTTCCTATTTTTAGAGATAATGCGAAAACCGAAGCAGTTAAAAGGGATGTTGAGGCAATATACAGTAAAATAAACTCAATTAAGTCTTCCGTGAATCTTCTTGGTGCATACGGTCATATTACAACCTAATAGGTTTCTTCACTTTTGGGAATAGTATAAGGTTTACCATTGACAGGAACGTAATACCTAAAACCTTTACGACATTTTTGGCACTTGTAAGCAAATACTTTTCTTCCAGTATATTCCCATTGTTTGTAAGGGTTATTTTTGACTTCTGTGCCACATCTTGGACAGTTTATCATGAGATTACTCAACCTCCGGGACAACTAGAATCACCATTTTGTTATCCCTGACTTCAATCATCCAATTCAATCGCTGTTTCTCCTTCAACCCAAACTGTCTAACAATCCCTAATGGTATTGTAGTCCTCAATGACTGGCTTTTTGGAGTCGCACTGGCAATGATAGTAACTTCTCCTTTTTCCGACTTGATTCTAGGCATAATATAGTATCAATTCCAAGTATATACATTTACCTATATATACTGACACACTTAGGTAAAAAAGTTTATATTATAGGGTGTATTATAGGTATATAGATTGGTGGTTGAAATGGAAAACCTAAGAGAGATAAAAGGTCAGGAAATAGCCAGTCAAGAAGGGTCAGTAAAGAGAATAAGCGATAACGAATATGAAGTTCAATCTCAGAGCGAGAAATATTTTTGGTATAGCGTAAGAAAAATGGACACAGGTTGGGTATGCAGCTGCCCTGATTTCAGGAAAAGAGGGCTAAAATGCAAACACATAATCGCAGTTCAGATTTCATATCATCTGCATGAGGAGATAGTCAAGAAGGTAATTTCACCAGTGGAAATGAGGAATTGCCCTACATGCGGTTCAAGCAACGTAGTTAAGCACGCAATAAGGCACAATAAATACGGAGACTTGCAGAGGTATCAATGCAAGGCTTGCGGTTACAGGTTCACCGTAAACTTGGGCTTCGAGAAGATGCATGCAACACCACAGGCAATAACAAGCGTGATGCAACTTTATTTCACTCAGGAAAGTCTGAGGAATACGCAGAAATTCTTGAGGCTACAGGGAATTAAAGTTACTCACGTCACTATCTATCGCTGGATCAAGCGATACACCGAATTGATGGATGAATACCTTTCAAAGATTCAACCCCAGGTTGGAGATACATGGAGAGCTGATGAGGTATGGGCCAAGATAAACGGCAACAGGAAATATGTGTTCGCCTTGATGGATGATGCGACGAGGTTTTATCTGGCTCAGGAAGTATCAGAAACTAAGGAAAGACATGACGCAAGAACACTATTCAGAAATGCAAAGGAGAGAGCAGGAAAAAGGCCGGCAATAATGATAACGGATGGTCTGCATTCCTATCATGAGGCATTCAACAAGGAATACTACACAAACATGAAGGATTCAATCCATATAAACACAATCCAACTGACTGGTGAGCATAACAATAATCTCATGGAAAGAGCTAACGGAGAGTTCCGAGACAGGGAAAAATGCACAAGGGGTCTTAAGACAAACGATTCTCCTATGATACAAGGATATGAGGTCTACCACAATTTCATAAAACCACACATGGGCCTTAACGGAAAGACACCAGCAGACATGGCCGGAATTGAAATCCTAGGAGAAAATAAGTGGAAGACGATAATCGAAAACGCAGCTATGGCCCGAAATGTAACACCTAGAAAAGACGGGGTCATGGCTCGTTAAAGTAACAGAACCCAATTTTGGGTACTGTAAAGTTTGCGGTTGACGAAAACGGTTGTAAAATATCGGTTGATGTTAACTTCTTAACCATCTGCTCTCGACCGTTTTTCTTGACTAAATTCTTCTCTTGTTCCATAAGCTCTTAAA
>JAKBQK010000170.1 GCA_021835265.1 Thermoplasmata archaeon | reverse complement strand
AAGACCTAAACATTATTTAATGTAAATTGATCCGAGCCATCACAGAACTGGAACACCATGATAATAATATTATACTAAGAGAAAGATACAAACAGAGCATGCGAAAAGCGGTTTTCCGGATCATGGAGGTCTCTTCATGAAGTCCAAATATTCAGCAGAAGAGAAGTTTCAGATCGTCATGGAATCGTTCTCCGAAAACGTTTCACAAGCGGAGATATGCCGGAGACACGGCATATATCCTGTACAGCTGAGCAAATGGAGGGAGCAGTTCATCCAGGGAGGAAAATCAGCACTGGCCAGGATGAGGAACTCTGATTCGAGGGATGAGGAGATCGAGGACCTCAAGAAAATCATCGGAGACCAGAGCCTGGTCATAGACACTTTTAAAAAAAGGCTCCAGGGGAGGTCAAAATGATGGTGATCAATGATCTCAAGGATCAGATGCCTCTAAGAGAGATCTCAAGAATATCCGGAATCTCGCTGTCCGGATATTATTACAAGCCTGTGAAGAGGCACATTCAGAGGCTTGATCCCTCCATCAAAGAGAGGATCAAGGACATTGCATCAGAAAGACCAACATACGGGTACAGGAGAGTGTGGGCAATACTGAGGAATCAGGGTACAAGGGTGAACCAGAAGACCGTCAGGAAGGTTCTGAAGGACAGTAACCTGAACCTTCCTGCATCGAAACACAGAGGTAGAACAAAGTCCAGGAATCTATTCCGTCCACAGGGACCTGACCAGCTCTGGGAAACAGATATTACGTACATTCCAACGGAGTCTGGAATGACCTACCTGATGTGCATCAAGGACACATTCACAAAGGAATGGCAGGGATACCATTATTCCAGGTCATGCATGGCAGGGGACGCCATACGATCAGTGGAGAATGCTATCCTGATGGCATTCAACGGATCAGTTCCCAAAGGTCTGGTACTGAGGACAGACAATGGCCCTCAGTACATATCAAATGAGTTTAGGAATGCCATGAAATTACTGGGGATCAAGCTTGAATACATACAGAAGCATACTCCGGAGGATAATGGAGATATTGAGTCGTTCCATAACTCAATCAAGACAGACTATATCTGGCCAAACGAGTTCAGGGATTTCCATGATGCCTCTATAGGGATTGAGAAGGCATTCACTGATTACAATGAATGCAGGCCTCATTCATCCATTGATTATCTTCCTCCCAGGGAGTTCAGGAGGAAATTCCTGAATGATAAATCATTCAGAGAAATATTTGAGAAGAAAGAAGCTGAGGTGACACTAGATGAGAATTGAGGAAAAGTGTTCCAAATTCTGCTGGAGCAGATCACCTAAAATTATGAAGAGTTCAGGATACAATCTCATAGTCATATCAAACATGGACGCTGCAGAAAAGCCGAGGGAGATAAATGAAAATCGTAGCTTGCTAAAACATGAGACACTCTATAAAGAAAATAATTGTATAGATCTAAGAGTGATAACTCTTCATAAGTAGTATTAGCATCCTCTTTCCTAAAAGGCGAAAGAGAAACTTTATAATCATATCGAAGTCAGGACCCCTTCTGCAACTAAGACTTTGTTTTAAGTATATGACAAATCCTTTTAGGATAGAAGGTAATCTGAATTTAGGATCTTTAATTTTTGAATCTAGTTCTATTCTCGCCAGAAGTAGTTGTATACCCCGGTGTATGATTTTACTTCCTATGCTTTCCGAAAGGTAATTGAAATGCTTAACATATTCCTTTTCTCCAGTTCCTATATCTATCCCAGATCTATTTTTATTATGAACACGAATTGCAGTGAACTTCCTTTGATCAATCACCAAATCTCTGCCAAATAAAATGGAGAGATAGAAGACAAGGCCATCTACGAAGTCATTTCCAAAATCATCGAAAATACCTAATTGGGAGAGCAGCAGTTCTCTTCTTATAATCATAGAGCTAAGATTATAAATTGAATGACCCTTTAGTAACTTATTAAATTCAAAAAACGATGATTTTGCCATCTGTGCCTTTACCTCAGTCAAATAGTTATTCCTTTTTTTCCTAGGAAATTGGGACAATTTAGGGGTTTCTGACTTAAAGTACGTATAATTGTTATGATAAAAATCCAAATCAGGATAATTTTTGAGTAGGGATGAAAAAGCTTCGAGTCTACCAGAAGACCATAAATCATCATCTTCAAGAAAACATATAAATTCACCGCTTGCTTGAATGGTAGACTCTACTATCTTTCCTGATAACAAATAATTATTGGATTTTATATTAACTATCCCATTTTCGTACAAAAAAATATCAATTGTTGGATCAGAGAAATTTTTCACAACTATAATTTCGTAAAATTTCTTTTCGAGCGTTTGGTTTAAAGCACTTTCTGCAGCTTCCAACATGAATTCCCTTCTGTCATAAGCTATAATTACAACTGAAATTAAAGGTCTTAACATTTTTATACCAATCTGAAGACATAAAAGGCGTTTAATATTTATGATAGACTCCAGTAACTATTTTCCCGATGTTTGTTATCTCAGTACCTTGGTAGAGTGCAGACACAGATCGTTTCCCTCCAAATAATTTATACTGGCGGTATAATTGCCACACACGTAAAGGATGTCTGAGTGAGTAAGACAGGATATTCTTAAGCATTCTTCCCTGATTAAAGGATATATAACTGAAACCAACTGGTAATAATATTTTATCGATTGACTCCTTTGTATCATGCAGTTCAATGGGAATCATATAGCATTGTTTTAAAGTACCCAAGGACGTAAGAACCACATTTAATTCCGCCCCCTCTATATCCATCTTAAAGACATCTGGGTGCTCTATATTAGCATCTCGAAGAATATGTTCAATTGGAAATCCTTGCACTTCATATTTTTCATCTTCATACTGAATAGTGATCATTTTTGAACTATCCGAAACTGCATAATTGTAAGCTATAACATTTTTAATATTGTTCCTAATCAGATTTTTCTTCAAAAGGTTGAAATTTCTGGTGCTAGGCTCTATAGCTAATACTTTCCCGTTTTCCCCGACTGCATTGGCAGCTAGTATAGAAAAGTCCCCTATACCCGCGCCTAGGTCTATTACTACGTCACCTTTTCTATATTCTTGAGTCATGTATACGTCAAGGACGTAATTTTCTAATATGCCTTGAAAGTGCCCATATGTTTGGTACTCTATGACAAAGGAAGAGCCAGATTTAGAAATAATATTTACTTCCACAGGTTCCTGATAACTATTCTGTATAAACTGTTTCACATTTAGATTTCACCGTTTTAGAGTATTCCCAAGGGTGAGAACAGCAGATCAAAATAAAAAATATCCCACTAAAAAAGGTAGTATCCTGGCAGTGGAAATTGGAATAGTGCCAATACGTTTAAGAAGAGGGATTTTCTTTCTTACATGTCTAAAAAAATATTTTGTCTCAGAGTTTTCTATTAGGTTCAATACCCTCTGCGATCTACCATACCGGTGGTATTTTCTAAATATTTTAAGCAATGAATCGTCTTCGAAGTGTGAAATTAAAGGATCATCAGTGAGACCTATATTTCTGCTAAATTTTCTTGCCTCCTCAAAGATAAGATGATGCTCTCCGTAGCTAATCTTATCAAACACATTTTCAGTAATTTCCTTAATATTCGAGAAGGAGAAATCGAGTACCTCTCTTCTATAAAACCTAGGCAATAAAAAGGCGAGAGTCTCTATTTCCAGCCTATTAAATTGTGATATGCTAATATCAGTCAGTTTCCTTGCTTGTTCTACCCAGAAACCAGTACCTATACTATCTTCCTTTATGATTGTCATATCATACTTAGAATAATTTTTCATAAGACTGCTAAGGGTTCCTTTCTTAAGCGGTCTTGTGCTATCAAGCAAAAGGCACCATTCCCCTTTTGAATTCAAGTGGGATTGATACCTGGCACTGAGGTGACGTGTCTCGACTGGCATTTCAACAAATTTACAACCATAATCTTCTAGAAGACCCTCAACCTCCTTTCTGCCAGAACTGTCTACGCATAATATCTCAAAATCGTTAAAATCCTGCCTTCTTATCGATTCTAACGTGTCCCTCAGATGATATTCTCCGTTAGAGATCAATTCTATTGATATCAATACTATACGAATCGTTTGTTTCCGATAAATTTTTTTGTGAATTCTATCGCACTATGATCCAAGGAAAAATTATAATATAGAATCGCATAAGAGTCTTAGGTGGTCTAGTTTTAGAGATAAACTTTAGAGGTTTCCATATCCAGTATAATGATCCTCATGATTTGGCCGCAATTGTAGAGTGCTATATTCTGGACGTTTATAGAAGCAAATACATACCAAAGTATTCCACAGTGGTAGATCTTGGTGCCGGAATTGGGGAGTTTTCCATACTTGCGTCCAAGGTAATAGGAAATAAAGGTAAAGTGATTGCTGTAGAACCATCTCCCGATGATTTTACAACCTTAATAAAGAATCTTAAGGAGAACGGGTGTAATAATGTTATCCCACTTAATATGGCGGTATCAGATCACGCAGTTGATCTAACCCTGGAATTTAAGGGTAAGAGATTTAACACGAAGGCAGACTCACTTTTCAACATTCTAAATGACGTTAATGTAGATCGAGAGACTGTAAAGTTTATGAAAATGGATATTGAGGGAGCAGAAAAAACAGTCATACCTTCTAGTTTAGAGATAATTAGAAAATTGGATTACTTAGCTATAGAAATTCATGATTCTTATCAGCGGGAACTCCTCCCTATTATGGCAAATCTAGGCTTTGGGTTTAGAAGGATAAAGAGGTCTGCATATTTGTTTAATGCTTTCAAATCAATTGCTTTGCATACAAAAGATACCTTTCGTTTATATAATAGATTCACAGAAAGCGGAGAGAATCCCGGTATGAGTAAAATAATCGGAGGTATTGAATTATCTAATTCAGACAATCTTGTGGTTGGTGTTTTTAAGAAATTAAAAACCTAAATCTGGGGTTTAACTTTTTATCAACCGTTCAAATTGGGATATGTGGTAAAGATACTATGGCTTGCACACCGGGACCCTCTAAACCCAAAGGCAGGAGGTGCAGAGAGGACAATTTACGAGGTATGCATAAGACTAGTAAAAAAAGGGCATAAAATTACCTTGTTAACCGGAGGATGGGAGGGGTGCGAACAGACTGAGGATTTGCATGGGATCAAGATTTATCGCTTTAAAAAGAGTGTTGGCCCGCATCTTGCTCTTCCAATATTCTTATTGAAGAATGGATATGACCTGGTTGTAAATGACCTCGGGCATGCAGTGCCATGGATTTCTTCGACCATTATGAATAAACACAATATCGTGTTTTTTCGCCATCTTCACGCCAGGTCCCTTCCAGGGCAGGTAAATTTTTTGCTTGCTAAAGTAATAACAGCCATAGAAAAATGCTACTTCATCTTTTACCCCAATACACTCTTCATGACGGAATCAACCACATCAAAAAATGACCTTCTCAAACTTGGAATAAAAGAGGATAAAATAGTAATGAATCCACCAGGAGTCAATTTAAATCTGTTTCATCCTATTCCTAAGACCCAAAATCCAGTTCTGGTTTATTTCGGGGGGATGAGGAAATACAAGAGACCGCAAGAATGTCTATTTCTGTTGAAAAGTCTCCTCGAAAAAATGAAACTTGTCGATCTCTTTATCATTGGTGTAGGTCCGGAGGAACCTACTTTGAAAAAATTGGCCTCTGAACTAAACCTGAAGGACCATGCTATATTCAAAGGGCGAGTTTCTGACACAGAACTTTCAAGTATTGTTGCTTCTTCGTGGCTGAATGTACATACCTCTGTCACTGAGGGTTGGGGCCTCTCAATTCTTGAAGCCTCGGCAGCCGGAACACCCACCGTTGCTTATAATGTTCCTGGTGTTAGGGATGCCATTGAAGATCAAATGAACGGTATCAAAGTCAGGGATGGTGATAGAAAAGCACTCTCAAATGCTGCTTTCTCAATACTGAGTAATCCAAAAAGATGGTGGTCAACTCCTATTGAGGTAGCAAAAAAATACGAATGGGATAAAACGGTTGAATTGTGGGAAACACTTATTCAGGAAATAGCTGACGGACATCATAATAAATCGATTATCTTGAAATCGTAATATATAACCTATTCAATTCCCCATAATGAAAGCAATAATTACAGGCATTTCAGTCAGGGCGGATATTTTCTTTCTCAATTTCTTCTGTCAAAGGGATATTAAGTTCACGGCATTCTGAGGCGAAATGGCTCAATGACTCAAGTTACCGTGGATCTCCTGCCAGAGGGTATGAAAAAGCAGATCGCCTTCCATTATGGCGACATAACAGATGGCAACTTTCTATCTGACCTTCCCCAAAATGAGAAACCTGGAGAGATATACCACCTTGCTGAGCAGAGTTCTGTGGGATATAGTTTTCAGAACGCGCTTTTAACCTATGAAGCCATAAAAGATTCTTCTCTAGACACAGGAGTGTATTTTGCTGCCACATTGGATCTGTTGGGGTAACCAAAGGAGACTCTGCAGAACGAGGTAACCCAATTTTATCCAAGAAGTTCCTATGCGTTATCTAAGATAGCTGGTTTATGAATAATAGGAACCTATAGAGACGCTTACAAGACCTTCATGGTCAACGGGATACTTTTCAATCATGAATCAGAGGTTCGTGGATTAGAATTCGTCACAAGAAAAATATCTAGACTGGTTGCGAAGATTTAATACGAGATAGAGAAACCATTAATTTTAGGCAACTTCAATGCAGTTATAGATTGGAGGTATGCCAAAGATTATGTATACTGAACATGGAAAAAGTCTCGATCAGACTATCTGGATGATTTCGTCTTGGGCACCGGAGAATCTTATACGGTACGCGCGCTCGCTGAGGCTACCTTCAAGGAGATTGATATTGAACTTAGCTAAATAAGCAGTGGGCTTAACGAGGTTGGACTATTCCACGAGAAGACAATGGTTAAAGTCAGTAAGGAATTTTATAGGCCTTTAGAGTTGAAGAAATATATGGCAATTTATTCAAAGGGTAACTTGTCAATTAAATGGGAACCACACATGAAACTTATGGACTGAGTAAAATTAATGATTAGAAATAATTTGAAACTGTATGCAAACTAAATCATTGATAACTAATAATGCGGTATAACCGTGGTTATACGGTATAGTGAAAGTAATTCTCTTAGATTACCGAAATATCATGGAGGGCAGGATCCAACAATCATAAGGTTGAGATTTTTGGTAAAACCCAAGAGACATCTCTTATATATCTATAAAACTCTTAACATGCTAAAACAAGAAATTTAATCCGAAAGTCTAAAATTAGCTAAACTTATTCCTGAATGGTAATAATACTTACTCATCATAGTGGGATAGTCTTTCCCAATCATCCCTATAGTATCGGTAAGTTTTTGTCAATTAATGCATTATACTTTGGAAATGGATGCTGAAACGGTAATGGATGTTATCAAGAACCAGAATAATTTGATGATCAACCTCATTCATTCCCTTGACACAATAGATTGAAGAGCAAATTTTGCTAATATAATCCTCTTGCCCAGTGCAGCTCACATTATTACTGGTCCAAGACGATCCGGTAAGTCTGTATTTGAATCTCAAATTATACAAAACACCAAATATGGATATGTGATCTTTGATGATGATCGTTTAGACATCGCACCTTCTGAATTCACATGAGTTGAAAGAGCAATCACCTGATGTGGTTGTTCCAGATCAAATTCAGAATGTTCCAAGAAGGGAGATGATTGTTTTTAGGCTAGTTAAAACAAAAAAATGATCATAACGGCAGTAATGCAATCCTTTTAAGCAAAGAACTGGCCTCATTAATTACTGGAAGGGATGCAGATCATGCACTCTTACCATTCAGCTTAAATGAGTTTTTGGATTTTGAAAAGACCGGCATCCCAAAGTGTCCTTCTTTTACTACGCTCGAAAAGGTCAAAGTAATAAATGCACGTAAAAGATGCTTAAATTCAGGGAGTTTTCCATTAGCTATAAACTTGGAAATGCATATCTTCCAATGCTCTTTAGAGATATCTTAGAAAGAGATGCAATTTTTAGTTATAGGATCAGGTTCAAGAGAAGATGAAGGACATGGCACGATACCTGATATCAAATTCTACTTCTGAGATTTCCTATAGGCGAATAGGTAGCGTTCTTCAACTTTCAGGAAAGAGCACAGTGCAAAATTAAATTTCTTACCTATAAAGCTCTTACTTGTTGTTCATAATAGAAAGATTCTCTTTCAAGCTAAAAGAATCTATTAGCATGCTTAACCAAACACAGGAAAAAGGTAAACTCATGGAAAATGCTGTCTTTTTCCGCCTTCAAAAAGAAAAGGCAATATTGTCTAACCCTTATTAAATAAACTATTGGAAGGATTATTCCGGAAATCAAGTGGATTTTGTTATTAGGAATGGCAGAATTATCAACACTCTGATAAATGTAACTAATGCGAGTTTGATAGATGAAATAAATGCTAGAGAGATTAAGGCTCTTTTAATAGCTTCCAGAGAACTACTATGCAACAACCTACAGATAGTATCCTGGGATTATAGCAACGAGGAAACATTAGAAGGAAAGAAAATCAAGTTCACGCCAATTTGGAGAATGCTTTTCCAATAAGTAAGAATTGTATAATTTTTGCATCATTGACTATCTTGTCAATAGAACTATGACCACATCTGAAATGGCCAATTTATGAATTTTAATAGAATCTAAAAGAGTGATAATAAGCCAATAAATTAACTACCAACGTATAATTAAATTCGGGAAGACGGGAAGGTAGGCTTTGGATAGGCCCTATCAAATCAATTATAGTTGAATTTGACTTATTATCAATAATAGAGAGGACAGCCAAATATGAGTTTAAATCCACCGGAATTTGCGGTAATATAATTCATACATAGCCGTAGGTATAAATTTTCCTAAAGGTGACATTCTTATACGAAACGCCATCGCGGATACAAATCCACCTAACACCATAGAAGACACATTGAATTTGCTTCCCTCAACATGGTTGTATTTTATTGGGACTTCTATAACAGGGGTTTTGAGTTGCTTGAGATAGAAGAAAAGATTAGAATAAAAGAAACCGTTTGATATGGTAATCTTTGTAAATATATTTTTTGCAACGTCTGTTTTCATTATTTTATAGCCACATTGAGTATCATCGATATTGAGACCCAGAAGTATTCTTAAATAAATATTATACCCCCTACTTACAAATCTACGGATAAAAGGTATTTTGTTTGTGTTGTTTTTGTACCTGTCAAAGTTAACTACATCATATTTATTTAAAAGTGGGATGCTATCTAGGATGTCCTTGAATGCGATAGCACCATCTGAATCCATCAAAATTATAAAATCACCTAGTCTAGAGTTAAAAGCGCGCTTAATAGCTCCACCCTTTCCACTTCGTCCCTTGCCCTTAGTATAACTTACAAATGGGTACTCGTTCATAATATTTCGTACATACATTTCTGTTCCATCATTGCCGTCGATTGAGATAATTATATTCCACAGCAGA
>JAKBQK010000246.1 GCA_021835265.1 Thermoplasmata archaeon | reverse complement strand
TAAATCTCCAAGCTTCTCTGGAATTCTTTCTTCCTTATCATCCGTTACATAATCAAAGAATTCATCATCTATTTCTTCTGTTACATTTCCATCTATTAGATGAGAAAATGTATAAAACGCAGGGTAGATTGTTGAATCCGATAGAGATTCAATAACCCATGAAGGATCCTGAGGAAGAGATGTTCCAAGCCCTCTTTTCCTGGCACATGCTCTTTCTTCAATCCAATCGATGACGTCAAACATGTTTTTCCTGTAAAACTCGGGAAAAAACTCCATTCTTGAAACATTTTCCACAGTATGTTTTTTCCAAACCGCATCGGAATAATCTATGAACCACTGGTCGTGCATTATGGAGACAATTACTGGCTTTCCATCCCTGGTCTTTGCCGGCCTTGAAGGTTCATAAAACAAAAATCCAATACCTTTTTCAAAAAGCTTCGAGTTCATTACATCTCTTGCATCTTTTACGCTTTTACCTCCTATAAATGGTAAAGTATTGACCATAGATCCATCATAAAATTCGTCCCTGTAAATCTCTGTATTCGCTACTGCTGGATCATCAAATTTCTTCAAATAATCTGAAGCTTTTGACAATCCAGACTTTGCTGTGATTATATGAATAGCTTGAATATCAAGGTCCAGGCTGTGGATAAAGTTCAGGTCCATAACGGAATGTCCGGGAACACTATACACTACACCGGTAGCCTGCTCAGGATTGATTCCATGGTTTGAGTAAACGTTCACTATATTTTCTGCAAAAGGAACAGTATAAGACCCCTTCAGTAACTCAACAGTAGTAACTTCTCCAATTACCTCTGAATCTTCGAACTGTAATAGAACCTTTTTTGAAGCATATTCTGAAACAACTATTATCTTATCATTGATTCTTATTTTCATATACTTAGAATCAGGGTTGATCCACAGGTTTGTAACAGCAAAGAGGGTTTCTGGTCTAAGAGATGCAGCTGCCAGATAATAATCATCAGTAGTATTTTTGAAAAGTACCATAGAGAATTTTTCAATGGATACCTTGTTGGTGTCACCGTCTTCAATATCATCTTCTCCAACTGCATTTCCATCTTCTGGACTGTATAAAACAGGATGACTTCCCTGTTTTAGCAAATTCAGGTGTCCAAGTTTTCTGAATTGCCACTGAACAAATTTGCTATAAGCCGGATCTATTGATCTGAATGATCTTCGCCAATCAATGGAATAACCTAATGCCATGAAATCTTTTGTAATTTTTGAGGCAAAGTAGTTAGCTACATTCAGCGGGTCCTTGAAGCTTTCTATAATCTCATTAATACTCTCGTTATTTTCATATTCTGATATATACTTTCTATATAGGGAAATTGTCTTCTCTTCTCCACGTTTAATCTTTTCTGAAATTGAACCTATTGGAGTACCACTTTCGTGAAAACCCATTGGAAAAAGAACATTATACCCCATTAGCCTCTTGTATCTGCCCATAATATCTGCTAACGTGTACGTTCTCCCGTGACCTACGTGAAGAGGCCCACTTGTGTATGGCCACGGTACAGTTATGAGGTACTTCTTTCTATGATCAGGCTCAGAATTAAATATCCCACTTTCCTTCCACTTGTCCTGCCATTCCTTCTCTTCACTCATTTGGATCATTCAACTATCAATACTGCTGCACCTATGGTGGTTGTCCATTCATCCTCCTTCAAAACCACTGCGGTTGAGCATATGTTCTTAGTTTGTAGAATTCTATCTTTCAATCTGTACTCTTCATTCTTGCCATCCCACACCAGCTGATCCTGTTCACCAGTGGTGCTTGCAAGCATTTCAGCTGCTAACTTCTCGGCAAAAAAGCCAGCTTTTTTTTCCGTTTCCCCAAAACTGTGGTGTTCGCTCAGATACCCCCATCTGCTCCTATCTGTAGGAATTGCATATCCGATTGCAGAAGAAAGCATTCTGTTCATTTCATTTGAAGCGTTCCTTGCAAGTACAGTAAAGAGGATTTGTCCAGGATTCAGATAATTCAATCCTTCCTCTCTGCTTACTATCTGAGCACCAGGGGGGAATATGGAACTCACTGCGACGATGTTAAACTGGGCTATTCCTGCATCTCTGAGTGCCTCCTCAAAGGATCTTAACATGGTATCTCCTCTTCCGACACCTCTGGTGAAAAAAAGCTTACTCGGTACTAAATTGGTCATACTAAGGTAAATACTTTCACAAAATAAAACTTTAGTTAGTATAAGCTCAGTTCTGGTTCCTAAACATCCACTTTCTTTTTTTACAGGTCAAGTGTTATATCAAAGAATTGGTCAGAGGTCTTACCACTGTTTGTTGTTGCTGCTTTTGGAATAGCGTTATAATTTCTAACGTTTAGGCACTTACCATAGATGATCTCCAGATTGTTAGCGTCCCCATTAAAACTTATCTTTTTCATCTCAACTGGAAATATGTCCTTTTCTTCCATTAAAAAAATCATTTCATTAAAAAGATCGATAGCTAAAAATTTGTAGCTTAACTTACAATCGATTGCAATATTAATAGTTTCAAGTTCTCCCCATTCCAAATCTTCCGATCTGCCTAAAACCGTTTCCTGAAAACTCTTTATAATTGACGTTACTATTTCATCAATACTGCTGTAAAAAAATCTTATAGTTGTATCGGCTTCGTGATCAATAATTTTAAACATTATAAAAAATAGGATTAATCTTCTGGTTTGTCAGAAGATATCACTGGTATGGCTTCGTTGAGATTGAGTCCAATCTCATCCTGTGAAAGTTTCCTGCCTATGCTCTTCTCGTAGAAGTTTAGTATAGACTTCTTTTCTTCCAGTGTGTACTCCCTGAAGTACTTTTCCTTCTTCAGGTTCTTTCCTGTTCTCTCTTCATATGTTTTAGCAGGAATTGAATACTTTCTCTGCGTTGCATCTCTGTAGAGCTCAGGTATAACATTGAAAGCACAGAATGGAACAACCCTTCCATCAGGCATTGCATAATGGATATCGCATCTTTCAACTCTGTCCACATCATATGTGTATGGGTCCATGAAGTGCATGAATCCTATGAACATACTCTTGTAGTGGAAAGCCTTTAATCCGTGGTAATCTCCCTCAGTAAATGCGTTATATACCATGTCCTTTATACTGAAATCCTTCGGTGCCTTTTCATAGTCCACGAATTTCTTGAGACTGGCTAACAGTTTTGCTGCTGAAGTTACTTTCCTAACAGTCTTGAATGATGAATCCTTTATATCATCCGCAAGTTCACCAATGTACTCGAACATTCCTCTTACATCTATGAATCTGGTTATTGGAGTAATCTTGTCTCCTTCCTTGAAGAGATAAGTTCCCATTCCACAGGCAAAATGTATTGAAAGTTTGTACATATCCTTTCCTTTTAGCTGCTCAACAAAGTTTGAAACCTTTGTAGTAGAAGGAACTGTGAAGAAGTCTTCTCTTCCGATCATACCATCAGTCTGTTGCTCAATCTTCTTTATGCATCCTGGTATGGTGACTCTCTGTTTTTCTCTCATTCTGTCTGGCATTCTTCCTACCAAACTTACTGGCTGGAAGTTTACTGCCCTAACCGAATCGATGTTAGAAAGACCAAATCTGATTGTATCACCAAGGTACATATCATTTATTCCGCCTATAACTGTTGGAACCAGAACCACTCCCATTGGAGCATTCTTGTAATTCTGTAATGCGGCCGGAATTTCCCAGAAATTCTTTGGGTTTGATCTTGGGGTCGGTCCATCAAAACTCGTATAAACTACGTTGGAACCAGCTTCTCTTATCTTCTTCGGGAAATCTGGGTCAAAGGCTGCTCTTACACTGTTCGTGTTCAACTGTATGTGTTCATATCCCTCTTCTCTGGCTATTTTGATCACATCAAGTATGTCGTCTCTGATTGTTGGTTCTCCACCTGTTATTTGAACTGCATTAGCTCCTACTGGTTTTTCATTTCTCATCCTTCTTAGCATCATTCTGACCTGATCCTGTGATGGCTCGTAAATTGGCTCATTCTCTTTTGCATAGAAGAAACAGTACCAGCAGGAAAGGTCACACCTGTTTGTAACTACTACATTTCCGAGTCCAGTATGTGACTTATGTTTTACGCAAAGTCCGCAGTGTGTAGGACAAACTATTTTTGACTCAAGGTATGCAACATGTGGGTTTAATATCTTAACTCCGGGGTCCTGCCATTTTTTGGCTTCCTGGTACATATCGTAATCTTCCCAGTATTTCTCCTTTGTTATTCCATGCTCAGCGCATTCCTTTATTAACTTTACTTCTCCAGCATTTTCATAAACTATGGCTGGAATTCTCATCTGGTCGAATTTCTCATCATCAACACATATTGGGCACAAGCTTTCTGTAACCCTTATTAGCATCATGTCATCTGAGATAAGGTTCCTCATGGCACCTATAAACTCATCGACGGTCTTGAACGGTGCATTCTTGCTTATCTCAAAGTCACTGGCAAATCTGACTTCGGGATATTTATTCCTTTCTTCCATTGCAATCAATTTTTTTTCACCTTATTTCTATTGTAGACATTCCAATATTAAAAGAGTTTTGTAGTTTTGGGAACTACTTTATCGGAATATGGTTCAGCTCATATGTCTATTTTTTATTAACAATGGGTTTAATTGGGTCAAATCTTTTTATTTATTCTGTACAATATAAAGATATTTTTGGATAAAATGTCCTAGGATAAAATCATCTCTTATCTCCATTACATAATGAAATTTAAAGAGCTTTTTGCTTATTGATATTACTGTAAGTCGTTCTGGTTATTTCACTCTTAGAACTACAAAAAAAGGGATTTAACAACTGTTAAAAGTTGAGTTCTTTTAATATTTTAATTGAATAAAATGGTATGATAAAGCTTTTTTAGGTAAGGTTGTTAACGTTTATTCTCAATGTGTGTAGAGATTTTTAGGACAAATATTTATAAACTGAATAAACTTAATGAAATATATTTAATGGCGGTTCATTATGGCAGTTCCTTATAGAATAACAATAAGATTATCAGAAGATGATATGGATAGAATGGAAAGACTTTTAGACAGATATAATTATGAAAGCATATCCGAGATCATCAGGATTGCACTAAGAGAATTTCTCGAAAAAAATGACGATGAAGGAATTAATAAAAAAGTTGAAGTTCAGTTGACAAGGAAAATGGTAGATGACCTAAACTCATTATTGCAGAGAGGAGAAGCTGTGTCCATTGATGATCTAATTAGAAGCGTGTTGAAAGAATATACCAGAAATAAAATTAGTAACGAGAGCGAAAGTTTGGAACGGGATAAAAAGGACTGATATATATGGTAGTAATAAGATCAAACCGGGAAACATTAGAAGAATATTTCGGCTTAGATTGGAAGGAAAACATTTACGAATTTTCAAGAATAATTGGATTCAGTTTCGAACCTCAGGTTGAAGATGATATAAAAATAGAGTTGAATCCAGATAGACCAGACCTTTACTCCATTGGATCTCTTTTCAACTGTTTTCAAATATACAAAACTGGAAAAATGAGGAATGGAAAAATATTTTTAAAAAAAGAAAATATTTCAGTTCATGCAGCCAGAACAAGACCATACTTTGTTGTCTTTATGACCGATGATCTTGAGGATGACAACAGTCATAATATTATAAATCAAGATTTTTTGGAGTACTCCGATCGTGTTTCAGAGTCGGTTGGGAAAAGTAGAAGTAAATTTGCCATTGGAGCTCATGATTTATCTGCTATTAGAGGAAAAATTGTTTATGGTCCAGTTGACGCTAATGAAGTAATAACAACTTATGATGGAATGAAAGGTAAGATTTCTGAACTATTAACAGAGCATGAAAAAGGGATAAAATATCAATTATTACAGAACAATAAAGAAGTTGTAGGAGTTTCTGATGAATCAGGTATTATATCAGTTCCACCGTTTTTCAATTCATACAGAACCAGAGTAACTTCCAGGACAGAGAGAATGCTTGTGGACATAACGGCAACATCACAACAGGGACTGGACCTTGGATTTAGACTAATGGCTGGGTATTTCTTAAGTAAGGGAATAAATATCTCCCTACCAGAAAGATATTCAAGCTACCAGAATAATCTAAGTTTAAAGAAAATCAAAATCTCATCTGAGATCATTAAAAATATAGTAGGAATAAAAGTTAATGAGGATACCATGCTAAGAACATTAGCAAAAATGGGAATTAAATACAATGAGAGATATTGCTCCATTCCCATAGGCAGAGTAGACATAATGGGAGAGGTTGATATAATAGAAGACTTTATAAAAGGTTACGGAATTGAAAACATTCACGAGGGAGTATTAGAGAATAACTTTATTGGAAAAGAAAATAAAATCAACCACGCCTCAAATGTTCTAAGAGAGTTAATGGTAGGACTGGGATTTCAAGAGGTAAAGAATTTTGTCCTTTCAGATTCAATTGATTTGGATCAGTTCTTCCAAATAAACAATCCCAAAAGTTCCGACTTCAGTCGAATAAGACAGGATTTACTCTCAAGTCTTATAAGGGCAGTTGAAAGAAACCGGGCTCAACCATTTCCGCAGACACTGTTTGAGGTAGGTGATTGCATCAGGGACAACGGAACACAGGAAACCTCCTTAGGTTGCATAATGAGTGGAAAATCAGTATCTTACGACACAATTAAAGGTGTACTGGATGCTCTGCTGCGGGCCCTGAATGTTAGGTTATCTGAAATCAGACCAACCAAAAATGATCATTTTATCAATGGACGGTCAGGGAATATTATCTTTTCTGAAAATAACTCTTTATCAAATTTTCTAGGGGAAGTACATCCCATCTTACTTGAAAAATTTAATATCCCGTTTCCAACTGCCTATCTCGAGTTAAGCCTTGGCTCAATATTAACAAATTCAAATTGAAAGGCTGAAATTCTCAAATATCTAGGGAAATCAATGGGTGGAATATTCTTAAACATTTTAATAGTTCAATTGTATTAGCGTTTTCGGTAGTCAAGAAATGGAACTCCAGGAAATTGAATCTATAAAAAAATTTAAAGGCTGGTTCAGCCGTAATTGGGAGTTCGCAGGAGTCCTGTTGCTGTTTTCACTCTATATGTTCCTGTCTAATTATTATATGTGGGGACAGTCATTCTTAAACGGATATGCGAATTTCTCTGGTGGAAGTGATCCCTATTTTAATTATTATATAATAATACACATACTAACAACTCACGTTTCTCTGCTACACACCAGTGGCCTAAACTATCCAATAGGTTCTGGAGATCCAAGACCATTGTTTTTCCACTGGATGATAGCATTTGTTGCAACTATTACCGCACCAATATTCGGAGGTGCTTTACACGCAGCGTATTACTCATTCATGGAATTCGATGCAGTGTTTGGTGCTCTTCTTATAATTCCAGTTTATCTGCTTGGAAAGAGTATACTTGGTAAAAAAGCCGGAATGATAGGTGCAGTTTTATACACACTTATGCCAAGTAATCTGACCTCAGGTATCCTTTCTGATGGAAGAATGCATACTCCAGAGCTTATATTCGCATTTTTTGCTATTTATTTCTTTGAAAGAGCCGTTCATTATGCCAATAAGAACAGGATAATAGAAGGAAGTCTATTGAAAGTAAATAACTATTATTCCAGCATAATAAACTACGTCAAATCAAATAAAAAGACAACATTTTACGCTTTGTTCGCAGGCGCTTCCTATGGTGCTCTCATGTTATCATGGCAGGGTCATGCATACATACTGGCAATTATTACCATTTATGTAGTGGCACAATTATTAATAAATCTCTTTCTCTCGAGGAACACTGGTTATCTTCTTTACATAAGTATAATATTTGTATTTTTGTCATTTGCCATGGGTGGGTATTATTATTATGCCGCAAACAATGCCCCAGCTATATGGTATGTGCCACCTCTACTTATTGGAGTAGGAATGATATTTATTGCGGCCCTGATAGGCATAGTAGGAAGAAAACCATGGATAATTGCTATCCCTGTGCTTGTATTGACTGTATCAGCTTTCATCGGAGGGATGTATTTCATATCTCCCCATATCTATACAGAAATCATAAGCGGTGAAGGGTATTTTATAAAAACAAAGCTATATTCAACAATAGCTGAAGCTCAAGCTCCAGCACTTGGCCAATACATTGGAGGATTTGGTGTAGCCCAGTTTGTAGTAGGTATAGGGGGGTTCATGTTCATTATCTACAAATTCATCAAGGAAAAGACTGACTCTCTGGCATTTTTAATCATCTTTTCCACAGTATCCATTTATATGAGTTTTACAGCTGCCAGATTTAACATAACTGCGTCACCAGCATATGCTATAATGGGAGGTGCATTATTATACTACTTTGCAGATATACTAAAACTTTCAAATGTAAAGGACGATACCAGAACTAAAAAAGCTTTTAGAAAGAGAAGTGGTATAAAAGGAGACATATCATGGCTTCAGGCTGTGATGGTTATCATAGTTGTATTTGGAATATTAATACCTTCAGGATTAGGAGTAATGTCAGCAGCAGTCCCTGTGAATTCGGCAACTGGAGTAAATCACCAGGTTTATTCAGCTCTACCATCATTTGCAAAGCCTCCAACATACCTCGCTAATGAAAGTGCATATTTTGGAACAACAGGTTCCCAAATAACAAATAGCAGTTCCCCACTATCACTATCAATGGCCTGGCTTGCAGAGCAGCAAGCAAACCTTTCTCTTGCAGATAAGCCAGCTTATGTGAATTGGTGGGATTATGGATTCCAAGAACTTTATCAGGGAAATCACCCAACCGTGGCTGATGACTTTCAACAGGCGTATCAGGTAGCTGGTCAAATTCTACTTTCCACAAATGAATCTCAAATAGTGGCCCTTTTCTCATCAAGGCTTATGCAGGCATCTCTGGATAACTCAAGTGGAAAATTCTCTCCAGCTTTACAGAGCGTATTGTCACAGTATTTTAACAATTCAGAAATAACACTACTTGAAAATATCTACAAGAATCCAATGAACTATAAACAATGGATTGCAGACAATTCAACAATCTATGGTAAGTTTAACACAAGCATAACATCAGCAAATGCTTATTACGCACTTGAAAAAGGTCAACTCGCATCAAAGCTAAGTCTTCCGAACCTGATTAATTTCTATCAGGAGATACAACAGGCAACGGGTTGGAGTATTCAATACATACAGGTTGATCACACATTATTCCCATTATCTGCAACTAATACTGGAACGTTCTATGCACCAGCTTATTTAACTGACACACCAGCCTACTCTACATCATCCGGTGCAATTGTTCCATATGAGTATTATCAGATTTATGCAGTTACCACAAACGGGACGTTCCCTCTTAACCAAACGCCTGTAACTGCAACTGTCACATCATACGAGCTGGGTTATACACCAGCATTTTACAACACCACCATATACAAAGCACTGGTTGGTCTTCCACCATCCGCTGTCGGTCAAACCAATGGAATTCCCGGTCTCTCATATGGTAGCACCCGGTATACAATGGAACCAGCATTTAACATGAGTAATTTTGAAATATGCTATGAAGGAGTGCCTTACAATCCATATACTAATTATTCGAGTCATCCAAATGACTTCTCCATAATATCGCTTCAAAAAGCATAT
>JAKBQK010000144.1 GCA_021835265.1 Thermoplasmata archaeon | reverse complement strand
CGATCGTACATCGCAAACTGATGAATACGCTTTTCTCTATCTAATTACACTATAATTTGCTAAATGCATTGGCAAAATCTGACCTATCTTCTATTAAAATGTCTTTTGCCTAAATGGTCACCCGTTTCAAATCAAAATTGGTTTAACACTCTCCGAATATTGTTCTGTCCCATTAGAAATTGGAACACCTCTCCTCAATTCTCATCTAGTTCCACCCCAACTTCTTTCTTTTCGAATCTTTCCCTGAATGCTGGGTCATCCAGGAACTTCCTTCTGAACACCCTGGGAGGGTAATAATCGATGGATGAATGCGGCCTGCATTCGTTGTAATCAGTGAATAACAAAAAAAGAGAGGGCTTTCCTCAACACGTAGTATTTCTCAGGAAAAAGCGAAAGGACCAGGTCCCTATCTTCCTTTCCGAATATCCCAAACAGCTTTGCACAGAAAATATAAGAGATAGCTCCAAAAAGGATGTAAACTGGCAATAGCAGTAACGTGCTTCCATACATCTCACCCAGCGTGAGTTGTGATAGCTCCACCACTGCAAACATGATGGCTGATGAGATCCATACTTTTATAATCCCGGATATGTCAAGTTTCACCAGATTCATCCTTCTTGAGAAATAGTAAAGAAGAATAAATGACGCAGCGTACACTGAAGAATATCCGATAGAAGCCCCGATCAAACCGAGTCTTGGGATCAGGATTATTGAAAGGATTGCATTGCTAGCCAGTGTAGCGGCACTCACGTAAAGAAACACCTTTGTCTTTCTCACAGAGGCTATCGCCTGAATTAGGATGTTCGATGAAACGAACAATGCGGAGGTGAACATAATTATTCTTAGGGGCACAGAGCCACCACTATAATCAACTCCTCCAACTAATAGAAGTGCTGGGCCAGAAAGAGCGGCAACACCTAACGCTAGTGGAACATAAATAGATGTTAGTAGTAGTGAAGAAGCCCTGACTCTACTTGCTATCTCTGTAAATCGACCGTTTCCAAAAAGCTCAGAAAATTTAGGCATAAGGATGCTGTTAAATGGAATAGCTATAAATGCGACAGAGGTTGAAATCAGAAGGGCAAAATTGTAAATTCCCAAGTCGGAGAGGCTCAATAAACCAGCGACTATGAATCTGTCAGTGTAGGCGGCTCCGTAAGAGATTATACCGGAAACCAGGATCGGTAATGAATACCTAAAAATAAGTAGGTTAGGGGGGGAATTCCCTGGTCCCTTGAATCTCTTCACTCCCATGATAACAACAATTAACTCAAGAGCGATGCCTAAAAAGATTCCGAAGATCCATCCAAACACTATTGTATCTATATTGTGGAATGTGTAAGCAAGAACGATGGATCCGAAGTAATATACAATCCACACAACTATGCCCAAAAGGGCAGATGTTCTGAAATTCTGCATTCCAAGGAGGGCACCATTCAAAATGCCGAGCAAAATATTCCCCAGAAGAACAATACTCAGGAGGCGAATGAGGCGCGTATATGTATAGGTGTGCAGAAAAATGAGTGATACAATTGGGCTCAAAAGCAATAAAGTGAGCAGACCAGCCATCGAAAGAGAAAAACCCCATAGAATTATTTTGAAAATTGTTTTTCTGACTCCGGGCAAGTTTCCAGTTCCTATGTTATAAGAAGTGAAGTGCTGTGCAGCAGTTCCCAAACCCATAGAAAAAATGACGTTGAAGAGCCCAATGATGGCAAGGAAAAGGGCTATGGCACCTACACCGGAAGTGCTAAACATCCTAGCCGCTATCACATAAAAAATGGCTCCAGAAAACAACTGAACGCCTGATCCGGTGTACTGGTAGATTGCATCGATCCCTACCGACCTATTGTGTACCTCGGACATTCTTATATTGTATTTTTAACATAAGTTAAATCTTTCCACAGACATCCACTCTACGAAGAGGGAACAAGAAAGTTCCGATAGTGAAAAAAATATAATATATAATTTTAATTAACCCAAGATGGGCTTCCCCCCTTTGAACCTTAAAAATAAGTCGAACTATGCAATAGACTATCATTCTAATCATAGTAGGGAGTATCTTACGATTGTTATACCTGCTTTTAATGAAGAAAGGAGGATCGGGCAAACAATAAGAGAACTTGAGAATAATATTCCGGAGATTCTGGAAATACTTGTCATATTCGATGGAAATGACGGAACCCCAAAGGTGGCGGTAGAATCAGGCAAGAAGGTCAGGGTTATCGAATACAGGGAGAGACTTGGTCAGGGAGGCGCGGTGTTCAATGGAATCAAAATTGCTAAAGGTGACGTGGTGTGCTTTGTTGACGCCGATGGCGCTGCACCGTGGTATGAGGTCAAACGTGTATGCTCTTTGATAGGTAATGACAACCCTGCTGCTTACGGTTCAAGGTGGGCAGAGGGAGCGAAGATTGGAAAAAAGGAAAGCCCTATAAATATTATTGGAGGACGTATGTATCACTACCTTGCTCTGGCAATACTAGGTGTCAGGGAGAAGGATTCATTTTGTGGCCTCAAGGCATTCCGCTGGGATGTTGCATCAGAGTTAGCCAGGAGAATAACTATTCGAGACAGAACATTCAATATCGCCATCTCTTACAACCTGAAGCTAATGGGCCTCAAACCCAAGGAAGTCGGAATCGAGTGGTCCCACAGGGGTGGGTCTCAACTTCCTGTTGGGCTAAAAACCGTTGCGATGATGTTTCTAACGCTCATCGGATTAAAAATAGCACACACACCCACGAGCTATAAAATCAGAAGTCTAGCATTGGAATTTAGGGAAATGATTGAGTTCTACTGATTTGTCCTAATTTGTTTTGAAAAATTTGTTCTGTTGATCATCTCCACAAAACTTGGCAACTTTCAGTACGGTAATCTTTGTATATATCTTCATTATTTTCACTCAAACTGTATCTGGAATTCTAAATGATGTTTTTTGGGAAAAGGGGCATTAGATGGGTCTAATAATTGTTTCAAATTGTAGGCCAAATTCCGGATGGGGCACCTATACGGAAAATCTGCTTCACGCAACTGGAGAAAGGGCAGAAGTATTATATTTATTTGGTTCTAGCGATGAAAAATGCAAAAGTCAAAATATCTATTACAAAAATCCATCGTGGTTTGGTGAAAACTATGCCCGTGTATTTCCTCAAATTTTTTTTAAAAACCTTATCAAACAATTTAAAGAACTCAGAAAAGATGGCTCAGTCTTACATTATAGCTACAATCTACTCCCTTATCTAGGGCATACTCGAGAGGATATTGTCACAATTCATGACACTGTTTTCTTGAGCAGATACACTCGAGATGATTTCCTAAAGAAAGAGTATTCCAAGCATTTGCTTACAAGATTTATGTCATTTCAGAATATTCTGACTGTTTCGCATCATACGAAAAAACAACTGCAGTCGATGGGATGTCTATCTGAAATAGAAGTAATATATCCGCCTTATTCTAATTCCTTTTATAAAATGCATGATAAAATTCTTGCTAGGAGGACCTTGGGATTACCTTTGAATAAGATCCTTGTACTGTCTCCATCTAACACTAAGCCCTGGAAAAACTTGACCAATGTGTTCAGGGTAATGAAGGAACTTGGTGATGACTACCAACTGGTAAGGGTCGGCAAGGACATTGGAACTGGGATATCATTTTCCAACGTTGACCCAACGGTACTCAATATGATATACAATTCATGCGACTTACTGCTTTTTCCCTCATTGGAGGAAGGCTTTGGCTTCCCTCTTGTCGAGGCGATGAGAGTCGGATTACCTGCGGTTGTATCAGACATAGGGATTTTTCACGAGATCGGCAGAAATGCTGTTCAATATGTTAATCCAATGGATGTGTCTTCAATCGTAAATGGGATTAAAATTGCCCTCAACCAGAAAGAGAACTTATCTGAGAGGGGAATAGAGAGGTCCAAGGAATTTGCAATGGAAATTTTCAGCAAAAAGATGTTAAACTACTACAAAAAAGTAATTCCCTATTTTTGAAGAATCTGTCCTCTTTATTCTTTCGAAACTGGAAAACTGAAAGACCTCTTTTCTAGATATACTTTCATGACTTCTTTCAACTTACTCTCAAACTTTTCATACTCAAAATTCTTAGCCCTATTTAATGCTGCGACCGATTTTTCCCTGTAGGTTTCGGGTTCTGAAATGATCATTAGTGCTTTTATCCATGCGTCAGTATCATCCGGATCGACAGAAATTCCGCCATTTTCCACAACATCAGTCATCGGCCTAAGTTTTGCGTGAATCACAGGGATTCCGTAGCTCATGGCCTCTATGATCGGGAGACCGAACCCCTCGATCAATGAAGTGAAGAGTAAAATGTCGGTTTTTTCATACAGGGGATTTATGTCAGGGAGGTCCTGCAATACTTGCAAGTTTGGTAACCTCATCTTTTTCACCTTTCTCATAGTTCCGCTCTTAAGTCTTGATACAAGAATGAAGTTGTAATGCCTCGGTAAATCTCGTTTGTTAATCGACTTGGCAATCTGCAAGAAGAGATTGATATTCTTGTATGGCCTGTCTGCGGTCACATATAGTACATTGATATCAGTTTTTCCTAAGTTACCTATGTCGGCTAGTTCTTTCGATCTAATGAAAAGTTTCCTCTCGGGAAAACAGTTCGGAACAACTGCAACATTGTTTTTAATATGTAGCTTCTCAGATAATTGTTCTCTAGTATAATCGCTCACAGCTATTATCAGCGAACTATTCCTCAGAAACCTTAATACATAGGTAAAATACAATTTCCTTAAGTTACTCCTATTGAATTTCGTAAGATCCCTTAGATCATGGACTATGGTGATTGAGTTGTTATGGTGTTGGCAGAGGTTTGAAGCAACTTGATCTGTGATTAGAAGGATATCCTCCTCCATCTCCATCACTTTGCTGGGAAGTACAAAGACTACATCCAATGGAATACGCAGGCTTGATGGAAGAGCATTTATCCCTTTGATGAATTCGTCGGAATTGGGATATGCATCTATATTGTCGTCTGAGATAAGCTGGTACCACTTAACCCTGAACCCCATATCTGTGAGAGCTTTGTAATAATAGTTTATCGTGATTGTTGTTCCGGTAAATTTTGGGAAAAAGCTAAGAATCGCCACAGAGATCCGATTTTTAAAGGTTTCCATATATATATAATCCAAGTTTGTTACATCATTCTTCAGAGATTATTATTTTTACTGTGATGTTGCATCAACCAATCAAGGTAAGGAAAAATTCATATTAGTAACCGATTTGTCCTCTTGTTGTCCCGTAGCTACAATATATACACTGCAGTCGCTGTTTCCGTCTTTTTTGTTTCTTGGTCTCTTATAATAATAGGTAAGTTCTTTACTCTTCACTCATATGTATTTGATCTTGGTTTCGTTATGGAGAGGCTATGGCAGCCTTACCACATTGTGAGTTCAAGTTTTTACATCTTCCTCCTATTCAACAGCGCCTTTCAGTTTGTGCTTTCGCCATTATATTTTCTTCACAGCTTCATCGCGATCCTGTTCGCTCAACTCATACTGTTTACCTTATCTGTCTATCCTCTGTATAAATTAACAAAGGAAAAATTGGGCCATTCCTATTATGCTATGCTGGTATCAGTAGCATTTCTGCTGTATTTTCCAGCATCGGGAATACTCTGGTTTGACGTACACTTTCAGTCCTTTTTTGTGCCCATATTCATCTTTGCCTATTATTTTTATTCAAAAGAGAGATATATGGCTTCGGCCATCTTTTTTCTTCTTTCTGGAACAGTCAGGTTCCCTTACATGATCCTGCCGTTTCTCTTCTCCTTCTTGGAGTTATTAACATTCCTGTTTAATAAAAGTACTATATGGAACAAGAAGAAATTTTATGCAAATTTTGTTGTCTTCACAATTGCCATTGTTCTTCTTGCCGGAGGCTTTTACTATAATGATATAGCATCTTCCCCCACTTTTCTAACACAGGCATCTCTCGCATATCCCGCGAGATTACTTTCTCTGATTCTTACGCTGTTGGTCATTATGGGGCCTTTCCTGTTTATTCCACTTATTCGGTTCAGATGGCTTGTTCTCTCGCTACCATTTTTCCTGCTGGGCGTGTATACAGGTTCAGCTAATTACACGTTTCCAATTGTAATGTCTCTGCAGTATACTTCTATGATAGTTCCAATCGTTTTTCTTGGTTTTATAGAGGGCATGGAAACCCGCCATCGTAAAAACCACCTTTGCAAAACTGGGAGGGGATTGATTCCAAAACTTATGGAGGTAAAATCACTTAAAAGAGTTTCTGGGAAGTTTACAAATAAAAGAAGTACCATTCTTGGGGCAATCCTTTGTATACTCGTAGTTGGGTCACTTTTTTATCAGCCATATGGGCCTTTGAACGATGTCTCCAATTTTCAGTATCACATAACTAATGATGTCGGATTCAACTCAACCAATTACAACACATTGATGAAACTAGTAAATATGGTGCCCAAGAACAATCCCTATGTTCTCTTCCAGAACGATATGCCTGAGATGCTTCCAAGGCCAAGCATTAGCCCCATTCCTTTTCTATCAACCATATACATTTCTTCGAACATAAGTGTCAGTGAGGTTTCAAACAACTCTTTCCCTTTGATAAATACGATCTCGATCAATGGCCAAAATTTAACTAATGTACATGTGGATTACATTCTAGCTTACAATAAATCAAGCTCGTATACCCTGCAATTTTCTTCGTCGCAGGCTACTATGAAGCAGCTGGTTCAACTTGCTATAAACTCTGGTAAATATTCAATTATAGGGGGCCAAAATGGATTTATGTTACTTGAAAGAAATTAGCAAAAAACATAGAGGCTAATTGTCCAGAATTGAGATAAACAGGACAATCTGGAGACCCTCAGATCCTGGTTAGAAAGTTAATAGCCTGTGAATTGCAGTCTACAAAATCATATTTTCCCGCCACCGTTTAAGAAGACATTCGGAGTGGTCAAGGTTCTTTCCCACAGGAGTCCAGTTCGTCGAAATCAATATGATTATCTGGTTCTCTTTTTTTGTCTCGAGGCCTAGGTAAGTGAATTCGAACTTCACCTTTCCTAAACGGTGTATGGCAGGTTCTCGACAGGTTCCGCTATTCATAACTTTGCTCCGAACATATTTCACTGTGGTGATAATACCACTATAACCTGCATAGTTTAAGGAGTTTTAAGGAAGTGCTGCATCAATGAATGGTGTACAAAAAATGATATACAAGTCTCGTTTACCACTTTTGTGGCAATTAAAATACCCGTTTCTTCGCCCTTGATAGAGAAAGACGACGTTGAAGAAGTGACAAATGTTTTGAAAAGTGGTTGGATCAGTTCATTGGGCCAGGAAGTGGATGACTTTGAAAATTCGTTTGCGCACTATTGCAATACAGACTTCGGAGTATCAACAAATAGTGGAACCACATCGTTACATTTGGCACTTGCGGCCTTGGGTATCTCTAAAGGTGACGAAGTTATCATCCCAGACTTCACAATGATTGCTTGCCCCAATGCGGTTAGCTATACCGGGGCGAAGCCAGTGTTAGTGGATGCTGATCGTAGTAATTGGTGTATTGATCCAGATCAGATAGAATCGAAAATCTCCAGTAATACTAAGGCCATAATGGCAGTTCATATCTATGGATATCCTGCTGAAATGGATTTGATTAATAAAATAGCTAAGGAATATGGTTTATTTGTGATAGAAGACGCTGCTGAGGCTCATGGTGCAGAATACAAAGGTCGCAAAGTTGGTTCTTTAGGAGATGTTGGCTCATTTAGTTTTTATGCAAATAAGATTATGACAACTGGCGAGGGTGGCATCTGCGTAACCAATAATAAAGACTTGGCAGAGACGATGAAGTGGTTGAGAGCACATGCTTTTGGAAAAGAGGGGAAGCATTTTTGGCATGAGAAGATAGGTTTTGGATACAGAATGTCTGCAATGCAAGCCGCTCTTGGTGTTTCTCAAACAAGAAAGTTAAGTAAATTTGTTGAAAAACGGATAAAAAATGCCAAACTGTATAACGAGCTATTAGAGCCATTAAAAGAGAGTAACTTGATCGAGTTACCTCCTAGCAATTACAGCACGAAAAACGTATATTGGATGTACTCTATTCTATTATCAGAAAAACTTGACAGGAAAAAAGTTATGGACCTCATGGAAAAACAAGGAGTGGAAACTAGAACATTTTTTTATCCGGTCCATAGTCAACCAGCCTATAAGGAGAACTATCCTACAGAAGTTTTTCCGGTCAGCGACTATATTTCAGCACATGGCATGAACTTGCCATCAGGGAACCAACTTGAAGAAGAAGACGTAGTTATAGTTGCAGAAATATTGTCAACGGCGATAAAAAGCATTATGACGTGAAAGAGAATGAAAACTGCGCTAATAACTGGAATAACTGGTCAAGACGGTGCATATTTAGCAAAATTTCTCCTGTCTAAAGGATATTCTGTCTATGGCACTTATAGAAGGCTTTCAACTCCAAATTTTTGGCGGTTAAAGGCTCTCGAAATTCAGGATAAAGTCGATTTAATTTCAATGGATTTACACGATACATCATCAATCATCGAATGCATAGATAATAGTTCTCCTGATGAAATTTACCATTTGGCAGCTCAGAGTTTTGTTGGTGCATCTTTTGAACAGCCACTGTCCACTGGTGACATTACTGGTATTGGCACAACAAGAATGCTAGAGGCCGTGTTGAAGTTTAGGGGTGATGTTAAATTTTATAATGCCGCCACAAGTGAACTGTATGGCAATTCTTCTGCGGGTCTCTTAGATGAAGAAAGCGATTTCAAGCCAAGAAGTCCATACTCCATTGCAAAATTATATTCATTTTGGATGACGAAAACATATCACAAGGCCTATGGCCTATATGCTGTAAATGGTATTCTATTTAATCACGAATCACCGCTCCGTGGTCTAGAATTTGTTACTCGGAAAATAACCAACACACTTGCTCGTATTAAACTTGGTCTAGAAACCAAGTTATACTTGGGAAACGTGAGTAGCTTTCGTGATTGGGGGTATGCCCCTGACTATGTGGAAGGTATGTGGAAAATGCTCCAACAAGATGAGCCTGAAGATTATGTACTAGCTACAGGTGAAACTCATTCGGTTCTTGATTTTTTGAGAGTTGCAAGTGAACTTGCTGGATTGGACTATGAGGAAGTGCTACATATTTCTGATGATTTGAAACGTCCATTGGAAGTAGATAAACTTATTGGAAATCCACATAAAGCTGAAATTCAAATGGGGTGGAAACCCAAAATAAAATTTCGCGATCTTGTCAAGATTATGTACAATGAGGATCTAAAGAGATGGGGTGAATACCTGAGTGGCACGCCAGTAATGTGGGATGCAATGTCCTACATTGAGGAAAATAGAATAGTGCGAACTAGATATAGGATAGATAGGTGATATATCTAGAACCACCATTGGTAAATATTTTTTATTAACACATTTACACTAAAAATGGAACCACTTATGTTAAAACAATCATTAATCCGTGTAGATAAGTATTTTTTTAGAAGTCTGTATTTTGTAATAAATTTTGGTTAAGGTATAATATGTCTTTTGTTTCAATTGTTATAATTGATTTTCAGAGAAAAATTTTTTTAAAGA
>JAKBQK010000012.1 GCA_021835265.1 Thermoplasmata archaeon | reverse complement strand
TTTCCTTATCTCCTCTATCCTGACAGAGTATTCCTGCACTGAATCCATGGGATTGAGGTGTTCCTTCTTCAGTCTTTCATGTGGTATTTCATGGGTAGTGCCATGGATCTGGGAATTGACCTTCAGATTTTTGAGCTAAAAACATTTTGATAAAGAATCTGTCCCTAGAAAAGCAAATACAAGGGAGGTTTTGATAAAAAACCTGTGCACTAGAAATCTTATTTGGGATAAGTTCATTCTATAAAAAAACTATTGAGTCAGCAGCGAATTTATCCGTGTATAACTGATATTTGTAACTATTATACGGAAAACACAAGCAAAATTTATGCATTTAGAAACAATCTTCTTTCTACCTTTGATCTAAAGAAAAGTAAAAAATGGTGTAATTTCTTGAAGTTTTATTATAACAGAGTCAAAATCTTACGAAATAAATAAGGATATTATGAAGTCATTGTATTAAACAGGTGGTGTTTTTAAAGGAAAAATAAGTCATATGAAAAGGACTTTATAAATATTTTATTTTATAATCAGTTAACTAAATAATTAACAATAAAACAGTTTTAAAGAGTGAAATATTTATATTACCCCTTTTAATATTGAAAAATGAAAGCAATTATAACTGGGATTTCTGGTCAGGATGGGTATTTCCTTTCTAAACTTCTTTACAAAAAAAATTATGAAATTATTGGAATAATAAGAAGAAATAGTTCAATGACAGTTGGGACAATGGAAAAACTCCCAGAAGAAGTTAAAGAAAAAATAAAAATTGTTTATGGAGATCTTACAGATGCAGGTTTCTTTGCCAAATTACTGGAAAAAGAAAAACCAGATGAGTTGTATCATCTTGCTGCACAGAGTTTTGTAGGTTACAGTTTTCAGAATCCAGCTTCCACATATGATGTTAATATTTCAGGCACTCTTAATGTCGCCAATGCAGTAAAGGATTATTCTCCAAAGACCAGGTTATACTTTGCCGCCACATCAGAAATGTATGGTCAGCCTGAAATTACACCACAGAATGAAGAAACGCCATTTAAACCAAGGAGCCCATATGCAGTATCTAAGCTTGCAGGCTTTTGGACAATGAAAACATACAGGGAAGCATATGGACTCAACATATCCAACGGAATACTTTTCAATCATGAAAGTGAGGTTAGAGGGCCTGAATTTGTGACCAGAAAAATTAGCAAAGCGGTTGCCAAGATAAAAACAGGAAAATTGGACGTACTGGAACTAGGCAACATGAACGCAAGGAAGGATTGGGGATATGCTGAAGATTACGTTTACGGCATGTGGTCGATGTTAAACAAAAATGAAGGTGATGATTTTGTTCTTGGAACTGGAGTTTTACACACAGTCAGAGAGTTTGTAGAACTGGCATTCAATGAAGTGGGAATTAAAATTCACTGGAAAGGGGAAGGGCCAAATGAAACAGGAGTTTCTGATGAAGGGAAAACATTGGTGAAGGTGAATAAAAAATTCTTCAGGCCTCTGGAATCAGACAATTATCTTGCTGATTTTACAAAGGCTAAAAATATGCTGAAATGGAAACCAAAAACTTCATTTAAAGAGTTAATAAAATTGATGGTCAATAGTGACATACTGATGGAAGAAAATAAAGAATTATAATATAAAGCGCACATCGTTTCAATAATTATTGATCATAATATTCCTTGAAAGAAACCTATTGAATTTTCCAGCAGTATGATGATCTGCGGAAAAATAGCCTGTATTCGTTGTAATCTATGAATTATTATCCATATCATTGAAAGAAATTATCAAACTTTTTTGTACCATGAAAAGTGTATGATTTAAGATGTATTTCACAAAGATCCTTATGATTTTCTTGATCTATCTGAGTTCAAAGAATTTCAGATAAAGATCTATTTTTCATCAAACTATTCCATTTTGAACCTTGTATTAATCTTTACTTTCATGATTTATGGAAAGTACACTCATTATGCAAATAAAACACTCTTAAATGTGCGACTTTAACCTAATCGTTAAGAACAAAAGTGTGGTTTGCATCAATGTATTAATATGTTTTTGAGTTTCATTTATAGTTAAGCACCTAACTGATTACACTTTATAAACTCCTCGTTCAGAAACTTTTTCATCCATGACCTAGCATATGTTTTCTTCTGGGAATACTGGTAGAAACGGTTGCTTACAATATATTTCAGATGCTCTTCAGAACCAAGGAACTTAGTGGAGATATCCCTCTTGACCGACTTCCAGATAAACTCTATGGGATTCAGATCGGGGGAATATGGAGGCAGATGGATGAGTAAAATATTGTTGTTCTCTGCATATTCCAGGGTTTCAGGAGAATGGTGTGGCTTGAAATTGTCCAGTATCATCACTATCCTTCCAACTGGATTCCTCTTCCTCACCAGCTGGAGGAAGGAGATCACGTTCTCCTTCCTTGAACGTTCCTGAAAATCCACTGCTGATGAGCCATTGAGACAATAAAATCCGAATGTGTTGGCCCTTAGTTTCTTTGTATTCTTGATGATCTCAGGCTTGTTGAAGGACCACAACCTCACTGTATTGGAAGTGGTCTGAGGCGAAGACTGATCCATGAACCCAATGATATCATCATTCCTCACGATCAGTTTTTTTTAACCGTTCCTCAGCATCCCTGGGTCTCCTGAAATCATGAGGATATGGTTTTCCAAGTTTCATGCCCATGCCATGAAGCATTTCCCTCACATGCTTCATGGTGTATTCTATTCCGTACCTTTCCTTTATAAGATCCCGGATCTCCTTTGTGGTCCAGTCATTTCTGGCCTTCAGTGATGTTATCAGGTCATTCCTCTGTTCTTCACCAAGAAGTGGAGGCCTGCCTCCTCCAAACCTGGGGATCAGGCCTGGGAAACCATGGGTGTTCCACCTGTCCTGCCATATGTATCCCAGTTTCTTGGTGACGCTGACCTTTTGTGCAGCTTCCTCTACCGAGTCTCCCTGGTACCTGTACCGTATGAAGAATAGCCTCTTGAGGACTCTCCCGCTCTTCTCAAGGGCCTTTATTCTGCGCTCTATCTCAGAGAGTGGTATATCTTTCCTGATTGGGTTTACCTCACCCTTTGCCATAAATAGAGTAATACTTTAAAATGTAAAAAGTTATGTATTTAACTATAAATAGTTTTTTCAATTGCCAATGAGGCTTCTTTCCTAGCTTTCAGTAATTTAAGTGCATTATATTATAAGATTTTTTACATGTTTTTCCCATGTAATTTCACTGGTGATTTTTAACAATTGTCTTTGTAACTCGGTATATTTTTCTTCAACATTATTATTTTTTATAAAATCTGTGATCATATTTATGTTAATTTTATCAGTCACTAGTCCACCTCCCATTCTTAATATTAAATCGGAAATACCCAATTCTGAATTTATTATTATAGGAGTAAGGTGCGATATGGCCTCTACATTAGAAGTTCCTAAACCCCACTCTTCTTGTCCAAATCTTAATGAAAATTTAGCGTCAGTATAGAGGGATTGTAATTCTACTTCCGAAATTTCGGGTTTCATGAAAACCCTTTCGGAGATGTCGTGATTTGAGATGTAATTTAAAAACTCCTCATATTCAGAATGGACCCGCCATCTACCAACAAAAAACAATTTGAAATCTTGAAGTTTATCAATTATATTTAAATAATTCATTGGTTTTCTATTTTTATCCCAAGTAGCTGAAGCTAAAAGAACATTTTTTTTATCTTTAAATTTTTTGGTTTCTTTAATATCCATTCCAGGTAAATTTTGTTTTGCATTAATGTTATATGTACTTTTTATAGAATCTGCAACCTTTTCTGTTACTCCAAATACTTTTTTGGCACTTTTCAGCACAGTTTCTTCGGTTCTTCTTACGTAATTACCAACTATTGGAATTGAATAACTTCCAGTTATTCTTTCATGACAAAAAACAGAATAAGGTATTCCAGTATTTTTATAAATTTTCAATCCTGCGACTCCTGCCCATTGATCATGACATATAATATAATCTGCATCACCAATTTTAACTGATTCTGAAAAATTCTTTAAAAGATCATAATCTAGTGCACCTTCTCCCTTTCTCTCTGGTACGAACATTCCAGTAATCGAGGAATAAATCCAACGTGGGGCCAATCTATTCGAAAAAATTTCGTAATTAACTTCTGATAGACTAGAGTTTAGATTTTTACCACTTTCAGTCTCCCTGAGAAATATCAGTTTTACTTCATAACCAAGCTTCTCTAATGCTTTTGTTTGCTCTATCGCAATTTTCTGAGCACCACTTGTCCACAATATTCTAACGAGGATTATTATTTTCATTCAACATTCCCTGTATTTTATAATATATATTAATTTTTCTAAACAAGAACCTTCAACATCTGCGGCAAGCAATCAAATATACTTTTATTTAAAGTAATTTCTCTCTCTTCCGCAATTACTCATTTCTCATTTGACATCATTCTACTTAAATTCAATATTTCTTTCAACTACGGCTTCTTGTGATCTTCTCCGCAATGGTTTGCAATTCCATATGTCTCATCTAGGATCAATTATCTCAAATGAGTTTAGAGTAGAAACATGACTCTAAGTATTATTCAACCTATTTTGATGAAAATAAATAGGATAATAACACTCTTATTTCTGTCATTTTACTCAATGAAGTTTTCAATTAGATGACTCATCGTTTATTCTTTTCAAAATAAAGAAAATGAACTGCTGTTTTAAATTCAAGCTTATTGTTCTCAGAATTTTTATAAAACACTGCATTCCTTTTTTGCTCAAAATTTATCTTTATAATATAATTAATTTTTTATATAGAAGTTATAACTCTTCTAGATAGTTAAAAATTAATGTCGCAGAATTGAAGTTTTGTAATTGAATAATATTAATATAGAACATTAACTTAAACGTATGACATAAATATAAATTATTATGGTTTGATATATATGAAGTCATCTAAAATTTCAACAATGAAACTCTTGCGGTTTGGAATAACCCACCCATTTTCATCTCTAAAGTATATAAAAGAACGCTTCTATTTGAATGAGAATGTTAGACACGTTTTTGATCTTTCATTATGTAATCGCTTTAATAATAAATTAAATTTTGTTGAATATATATCTGGTGATTTCTGCAAACAAGAATTATTCAAAAATGCAGAATTCATATACATTTTAAAATTAAAAGAAATTAAAAATTTGTATGGTGAGTTTTTACCTTCAATTCTGTCAATGGAGGAAGCTCAAATTTTGTATTACTTAGTACGGCATTTTAAACCTAAAATTGTCGTAGAAACTGGAGTTAGCGATGGCATATCAAGTTTAATGATATTAACTGCAATAAAGGAAAACAACTTTGGGCATCTTTATTCGGTTGATTTACCGGAGGTTGGAATGCCTAGATTATATGGAAAGGAACCTGGTTGGATTGTAGAAGATGAGTTACGAGAAAATTGGAGTCTAATTTTTGGAAAATCAAGTTATCGTCTCCCAGCTCTCCTCAAGCAACTAAAGGAGATTGATTTTTTTATGCATGATAGTGAACACTCATACAAGAATATGAAATTTGAATTCCTCTGTGCGATTAAACATCTTAAAAAAGGAGGTATTATATTGTCAGATGACGCTTCTTCAAATAATTCTCTTCAAGAATCACTATTTATAAATAATATAAATCAAACTCAAATTGCATTGCTAAAGTCAAATGAGACTGATTTCGCAGGTTTGCAGATTTAACATTTGATTTTATTTCTGAACATCTCTAATTTCTTCTATTCTCCATTAACATAAATAAAATAGAATTTGTGCTGGGAATTATAAAGAAAATGTATCTCACAAAAAGGGCAAGGAAATCTTGGTTTTCTCCTACTGTGATAAAGCACAAGTGTAGAAATAAATTAAATGATCAAAACTCAATGGTATCTCCCAGCAATCTCATTGCAATGGATAGACTCCATTTATATTGAAGATTTTTCTAAGTTCTTAAGGAAATTACCTTGAATGAATAATAAGATCAACTGAATCTAAAATTTAAATTAAGAGTTTTCTCTATTAGCTAAATATTTTTCATAAACACATTTTAAATTCCTTTTAGTCTAATTTAAAAGTGATTACTTTTTTTTTAAAGAGATGCATTTACTTACACATCACTTTTGAAAATTTGTACATACAATGTTATGCACATCATTTCATTCAGGAAGTGAATTCAAATCCATGAGTGAACGTTTTGACTTTAGGCAATTAAATGTAGTGTCCTAAGTTATGTGTCTTAATTTAGCATAAAAAAGATCATTCCAGGACAACAGGGATTCTGCCAGGTTTTCAATCATTGCCGGTGATTTTCCTCTCCTGAATTCCGACATGAAGTTCCAGTAAAACTGGAAGAGTGTGACGGCACATATGAGCCTTGTTTTCTTCTTTGAGAAGCATTTCGTCTTCCTCACAAGCCTTCCAACCCTTTCCCTGAGGATTCCATTGAAGTTCTCCACGTTGACTGTGTCAATGTCGTCTTCCACCAGATCTCCGTAAATGATGCGCCTCTCCTTGCGTAAGAGTTTTCCATGTGAATCCCTTATCTTGACAAGCTGTCCATAATTGATATTATCCATGGGAAAGAATGATTTCAGCACATGTGTGTAATCGTCATTGCCATCCGTGAAGACCTCGATCTTTTCTGTATTGAAGGGTTTCACCCTTCTTCGGAAGTCATAGATCATGAGGTGACAGGTATTTTGGGTCCATTTCCCGATGGAGAATGCGGGAAAAAGATACGAATCACGCTTCACTGTTGTGTAGATCCATGCAGCTCCTTCCTCAGATTCATCTCAGCCAATGCGGACAAGCGTTTTCTGTTTTTTTTGATCATGATCCATAGCTCATCCATCTCGTACTGCTTCAGCGGTATCGATCTGAGAAGGGATTCGTTCACGTATTCAGCGTTTTCTGCCAGATCTTCCAGCAATCTGCCTATGGTATCACGATGATGTCCTGTTATCCTTTCAATGGATCGGATTCCGTTTTTTTCCACCAGTAGCTTGCATATACTTATGATCTCAGGTTCGGAAAGGTGTTTATGATACAACGGCGTGAATATGGTCTCTGCAAATGTATGGCCACAGTGAAGGCACTTGTACAACTGATGGCCTGCACGATTCTTTCCCCTCTTTATTATGTCCTTGCCCCTCTCGCTACCGAAATACCCGCAACCGCGACTCTGGCACGTAACCGGATTAACTCCTCTTGGTCTGGCCATAAGAATATAAGTGATGAAAGTATATTAAAGCATCTAAAATAGGACACTACCGAAATTTTTAAAGAATTTTTAGAAAACCTATAAATACAAAATTAAATGGTTTCCATAGTTTTTAGCTGATATACCCAGTTATTTGCAACAAAATCCATATTATATTTTAATATTTCATTTTGAAGTTTAATAACTTTTTCTTTCCTATATTTTTCATTATTTAAATAATATATTGTAGTATTTGCTATTCCCCTTATGTCTCCAGGTTTCACCTTCACTGCTTCTTTTCCTAGGTAGTCATAAGCTGGTAAATTGTATGTTATTGGAAGTAATCCGTTATCTACTGCTTCCATCACGGATAAAGCCCAACCTTCCTCGTAACTCGGAAATATGAAAATCGAAGCTTTTTTAAGTATTTCATTTTTTTCTTCAATAGTAATAAATCCCTTTAATTCAACGTTTTGCATCGGTGTATATTTTTGTATAAGCTTATTCAAATTTTTTCCAATAAAATTTTTTCCTATAAGTATAAGCTTTGAATCTGGAATTTTCGTCGAAATTGAAATCCACGCTTTAAGGATATCAACTATTCCTTTGTTATAAGATATTCTACCAACAAAAACACAAATATTTTCACGATTATCTGGGGGACTGCATTTATATATACCCAAAGACAATAAATGTTCAAAGCATTTATCAATATGCCAACCCGTAAATTTTGCAATGTTGCAATTATCAAGAAAAACTGGTATTTCCATCAATTTTGCAACAACTAATGCGTAAACCGAGATGGCCCATGCGGGAATGACTCTTAAAAAACCTCTTCGAAAGGGGTGCCAGAGTGGAGAAGGTGTAATATGATACATTGTAATAGCAATCCGTCTCGCTCCAAGTTTCCTCAGTATCTTAACACCATTAATATCAATAGGAAAGGGATCAACGGTTATGAAGTAAGAATTTTTCAAATCAAGGTTTGAACATATTCTATTAAGTTCATCTTTTAGTAGTTTGCGGTTATAAAAAAACATTGAAAAGGGAAACTTAGTAACACTTCTAAAATTGGCACAAAATCTTTTTTCCCCTAGAAAAAAGAATCCAAGTTCATCCAAATTATTGGTTATTGCAAAAACATTTTCACCTTTATTTTTTAGATATTTAGAAAGACGTTCATAGAATTCTAATCCGCCTCCGGTTCCATTTGAATTTCTATACCCAGTTAGTTGTATAAAAATAATATTCATGAATTTCCTCAACTTTTTGTCCAAATTCACAATAAGTATAAAAGTGTACCTCCGTGAATAAAGGAAAAATTTATAAAATTATTTAAATTTTTGGCACGTTTTGAAATAATTACTTTTAATTGGTCGGTTTATATCTATTTATACGTTATTTATATTTCATGTGAGAATGTTATTTGTATAAATATGTTTCATTGCAACATTTGTTCTATTTGTAGATGGCAAGTGAATTCTGTCCAATTATGGCAAACCAAAAGTATCCAGTTTTGGCAATCGAAAAATAGCCAGTCCTGCATGCAGAGCTTGGGTGCAGCGGATTGTTTGAACAGGAGGGATGGTACATGATAAAGAGCATGAAGGATCAGGGGCTTTCCATCAGTGAGATCTCAAGGAGACTGGGGATAAGCAGGACAACTGTCAGGAAATATCTCAAATCAGGAAAGTTGCCACAATACCATAGGATTCCTGCAGGCTCAATGATCAAACCGTATATTCCTCTCATGAGGGAGATGATTGATATGCACAATCTCTCTGCAGTGAGGATATATGAGGAACTGAAGAAGAAAGGATTCCAGGGATCATATTCCCTTGTGAAGCAGTACAGCAGGCCCATGAGAAATGACAGGAAGATCCTGGCAGTCTACAGGTATGAAACCGATCCTGGAAAGCAGTCTCAGGTGGACTTCGGAGAGTTTGGATACATCGATATTGACGGGAAAAGGAGAAAACTGTATGCCTTCAGCATGATCCTTGGGTACTCCAGGGTGAGGTATGCAGAATTCACCACTGACATCAGCACACGAAATGTGATCCGCATGCACCTCAATGCCTTTCACTTCTTTGGTGGATACACAGATACAATCCTTTATGACAACATGAAACAGATCATCCTTGAACGCAAGCTCAAAGCTTAAGAATCCAGGTTCAACGGAGAGTTCATGAGCTTCTCTGAGTATTATGGTATAATTGTAAGACTCTGTTATCCCTATCGTGCACAGACTAAGGGCAAAATAGAGAATACCATCAAATACCTGAGATACAACTTCTGGCCAGGCAGATCCTTTGATTCCCTCCCTGATGTGAATGCACAGTGCAATGAATGGCTTCTGAAGGTCAATTCCCAGATCCATGGCACTACCCATGAAATACCACATGAAAGACTGAAGAAGGAACACCTCAATCCCATGGATTCAGTGCAGGAATACTCTGTCAGGATAGAGGAGATAAGGAAA